>JBBQXO010000005.1:0-79540 GCA_038209595.1 Chitinophagales bacterium | reverse complement strand
ATCCGTTATTTGCGGATGCCTGATAGTTAGAGTACATTAATTTACATAAATAAAAAAAGCGTGCGAAAATTTTCGCACGCTTTTTTAAATAGGTACCAGTTATGATTAATTCCGGAATATTTTCTCAGTCGCTGCGACTTTGCCATCTGGGCCAATCAGCCTGATCAGGTATAAGCCTTTTTGGCTATTTGGAATCCGGATGGTCATAATTCTTTGGGATTCCCGCAGATCTATCGTTTGGGTGCTGATGACCCTGCCTTCGAGATTGGTTACCTGCATTTGATAAGTGGCAGCAGGTACATTACTCAATTGCAGATTAAATTCTCCGTTGGTTGGGTTAGGATACACTTTTACATTTTGTATCGCCTTGCCATCATTGAGTATCTGAACTGTTTTGCTGAAGATATTTACGCCGTCTTTATCAATAGAACGGATGCGATAAAAAGAGCGGCCGGCAAGCGGTGCTGCATCTTTGTATGCATAAGCATTTTCGATTTTATTTTGTGCTTCCACAAAACCAATGGAAAGGAATTTCTGCCCATCGTTACTTCTTTCTACGGCATGCCGGGCAATATTTTGTTCAAAACCGGTTTCCCACCGAACGGTGGCCACCTGTTCTTTCAGGTCTGCTCCGATACCTATATGAGTAATTGGCAGAACGCCGCTTACCTCAATGCGACTTCCGTAGATTTCGGCATTGGTATTATTTCGGCTATCGGCCCAAAACACATAAATATTGCCCGCAATATCCGGTGCTACTCCAGGTATTCTTTGATTGCTGCCGGTACGGGTAGCCACTGCCAATCCATCGGCAACATATTGTATTGCTCCTGCTGAATTTACCTTCTGCGCTCTTACATCAAGATTACTTGTTCCATTGGCAGCATCGTCCCAGATAACAGTAGCGCCACCCAGTTGATCAGGTAACAGGTTGAAGCCGGCGGTAGCGCTATTGGGCTGATTGCCAGTAGCTGCGGTCAATTGTACGCCGTTAGCTGCCCATTTTACCCCGGCTGCATCAAAAGCTTGTATATAAATATCATTGTTATTATTGGCTGCCCTTGGGTCCCGCCAGGTGACAATAAATTGCGTATTGGCAAAAGTTACCAGCGAATTAATCTGTGAATTTGTGGCATCGCAAATGGTAAGGCCGTCTGCCGGGAAGGTGAGATCTCCACTAAGATTTATGATCTGTGCAAACACATTAGCATCTGTAGAGGCAGCGCGGGTATCCGACCAGGTGACAGCGAAACTGCCGGCAAAGTTTCCTACTAACTGAGGAGAAAGGGTATTGGCTGCGGCATTTTCATAAATTATGATGCCACCGGCACCCCATTGTTTTGCCCCCAGAAGATTTAATCTTTGGCCATATAATTTAGACAAGGCATTCGATACCCTGCCATCTGTCCATACTACTACGAGCCCCCCGGTACCATCCGGAAAAACCTGTTGGTTGCTTTGGTTATTATTTTCTGCTACAATTTCTATATCGTTAACAAAAGAACGCGCTCCTGTAGCAATATTTACATAGTTGGCATACAAATCAAGGTTTAGTGAATTCCGATCATCGCGCCAAACCACTCCAAATTCAAGGGGGCTAACCAATGTTATCCTTGCCTGATTTTGGTTAGCCGAAGTGTTTACAATAGGAACCCCATTGGCAGCATAAACCGGGTTACCAAGCGCATTGATTCTTTGCGCATAAATATCATCTTTATTGTTAGCATCATCCCGATCGTCTGTCCAGACCACAATAATACCATTCGCAAGATCGGGAATTGCAGAAACATTGCTTCTCGTGCCATTGCCTTGGCAAACAACTATACCACCAACAGCAAAGGCAAGCGATCCATCAGCATTTACCCTTTGGGCAAAAAGGGCTTCTCCAAACGGAGCCCGGGTTTCCTCCCAAATCAACCAGGAATTGCCCAGCGCATCCGGTACGGCAAGAATTTCACTTTTTGCAGCGGTACTGCTATTCCCTACGGTTACAATCGCATTGTTTTCGGTAGGATCCGGATTCCATTGCCCAAAACAAGGCAAGACAAGGAAAGAAAGGAGTAAAAGAGGTAAAATTTGTTTCATATTTTTTTTTTAATCAAGGCTAAATATAGTTATGCTAGGGTTAAAAACAGGATTTCTTGCGGTTTTTTTCAAAAAATTCCGCAAAAAATAAGTTTTTATGCAGCTTTTTCTTATTCGCTGCGGTTTTTATGCAGAGAACCCAGTCCTAAGCAGCAAGTTTCCGCATCTGTGGAGTAGCTTTTTTTGAAAAAATTACTACAATCGGATTTTTTGCAAAGTCAACAGTAGTTTGATTTTACCTTGTCGGCACTCCCGTAAAATGTTTAAAAAAAATAAACAAAACTAACACTCGTTAGTTTTTATGATAAATTGTTTTATTTTTGACTCATAAAATACGAATGTCATGGCGATTGTAAACTTAGAAGAGCGTTTCCAGCAAAAGATTGATGATGATATTAAGATAGAACCCCGCGATTGGATGCCGGATAGTTATCGAAAAACCTTGATCCGACAGATCAGTCAGCACGCACACAGCGAAATTGTTGGTATGTTACCCGAAGGCAACTGGATATCAAGAGCCCCTTCTTTAAAACGCAAGGCCATTTTAATGGCCAAAGTACAGGATGAAGCCGGTCATGGTTTATATCTGTACAGCGCCGCTGAAACACTGGGAATTTCCCGGGATGAAATGTATCATCAACTCCATAGTGGCAAGGCTAAATATTCTTCTATTTTTAATTATCCTACCCTTACCTGGGCCGATATGGGAGCCGTTGGCTGGTTGGTAGATGGTGCAGCTATCATGAATCAGGTGCCGCTTTGCCGTACAAGCTTCGGGCCTTATGCAAGGGCCATGGTGCGTGTTTGTAAGGAAGAAAGTTTCCATCAGCGGCAAGGCTTTGAAACACTCCTTGTTTTAAGCAGGGGAACCGATGCTCAAAAAGCCATGTGTCAGGATGCCATCAACAGATGGTGGTGGCCAAGCCTGATGATGTTTGGTCCTCCTGACGGAGAAAGCCCCAATACCGTACAGAGTATGAAATGGAAAATTAAGCGTTTTACCAACGACGAATTGAGACAGCGTTTTGTGGATATGTGTGCGGAGCAAATAAAGGTGTTGGGTATGCAAATTCCAGATCCGGACCTGAAGTGGAATGAAGAACGCAAGCAGCATGATTTTGGCGTGATCAACTGGGACGAATTTTACGAAGTGCTGAAAGGAAACGGGCCTTGTAACAAACAACGTCTTGACGCAAGAAGAAAAGCCTGGGACGAGGGCAAATGGGTAAGAGATGCAGCAGAAGCCTATGCTGCTAAACGAAAAGAGGATAAATCGGTTGCGGCTTGATGGATGGGGGAAAGGGAAACGGGGAAAGGTGAAAGGGGAAAAGTGAAAAGTGAAAAGTGAAAAGTGAAAAGTGAAACGGGGAAACGGGGAAAGGTGAAACGGGGAAAGGTGAAATGGGGAAAGGGAAACGGGGAAAAGTGAAAAGTGAAAAGTGAAAAGTGAAACGGGGAAACGGGGAAAGGGGAAACGGGGAAAGGCGAAAGGGGAAACGAAAAATGTGAAAAGGTCTCATCACTTAAAAATTGGTCTTTTTAATACAGAATTTATCAATATGTAAAGCGTATGAAAGGAGATAATCTTCAATGAACTTCTATCCATTTTCGTTGCATTAGTAAAGACGGTATAATGAAGATTTATTAATAACAATCCATAATTTAAAAAGATGAATCATCCAATAGTAATATACAGATACGGTGATTATGGTGACCGCGAAGCTGCCGGTGGTAGTACGGAACCCATCTACACTTCAAATAATGGCTGGCCGCTATGGGAAGTATTTATCAGAAGTAAACAGGGTCTAGACCACAAACATGCCGGTAGTTTGCATGCTGCGGATGCTGCTATGGCCATCGAAAATGCCCGGGATGTATATACCCGCCGTATGGAAGGAGTAAGTATTTGGGTGGTGGAAAGCAAACATATTCATGCCACCAATCCCGACGAAGCCGAAAGCCTGTACGACCCTGCCAATGATAAAATTTACCGGCATCCTACCTTTTACGATTTGCCTCAGGACGTAAAATTCATGTAACGATTATTGAAAATAGCTATGCCAAAAGATACTATAGCATTTACCCTGCATCTTGCGGATAATGCCCTGATTATGAGCCAGTGTTTAAGCGAGTGGACAGGTCATGGCCCGGCCCTTGAGCAGGATATTGCGCTTACCAATATTGCGCTTGACTACCTTGGACAGTCAAGGAATTTTTATCAACATGCAGCGGATATCATCAATATCCAACGGGCGATGCCCATATTTGCTCCCGGTAGAAGTTACCCGCTTCAGGAAGATGATCTTGCTTACCACCGGCTCGAACATCAGTTTTGCAATCATTTGCTGGTAGAATTGCCCAATATGCATTGGGGGCAAACCGTGCTCAAAACGTTCTTTTTTGCGCATTATCAGCAAGCTGTTTACCGGCACCTGCTTCAGGATGCGGATCTGCAAATAGCTGCTATCGCCGAAAAGTCGTTGAAAGAAGTAAAATACCATGTAAAATGGAGCAATGACTGGATATTGCGGCTTGGTGATGGAACCGAAGAAAGCTATGATAAAATGCAGGAAGCTCTTGATAAGGTATGGCCCTATACAGGAGAATTGTTCGAGGCCACCCCATGGAATACAGATCGGCTTGATACGGAGGCCATGCAAAAAGAATGGGATAAAAATGTAAAAGCTGTTTTGCAGCAAGCTACTCTTTCTGTGCCTTCTTCTGTGCGATCTCAAACAGGAGGTCTCAAGGGGATCCATACTGAAAAAATGGGCTATATACTTGCAGAAATGCAGTACCTTCAAAGGGTATATCCGGATAGCAATTGGTAGCCATATACATTAAATATAAATTTTATGAGATACAGATATTCTTCAGGTACTTCATGGGAAAATACATTTGGATATAGCCGCGCCATCCGTCATGGGAATGTGGTGGAAGTAGCTGGTACGGTAGCCGTTGATGCGCAGGGAAACCTGATAGGTGAAAACGATATGTATGCACAGAGTATGTTTATTTTCAATAAAATTGAACGTGCCCTGCATGAAGCAGGAGCCTGTCTCAAGGATGTTATACGTAACCGGGTGTATGTAACCGATATTACCAAATTTGAAGAATTCGGGAGAGCCCATAATGAATTTTTCGACAGTGTAAGACCTGTTTTAACAGTGGTAGAGGTCAGTAGTTTGGTTGATCCACGCATGCTGGTGGAAATAGAAGCCAGCGCCATTATTTCTTAAATGGACATGCACACAACTGATTATACGGTTGCCGATATCTGGCAGTTGCTCGAAAAGGTGACCGATCCCGAAGTGCCGGTGCTCAGCATCCTAGACCTTGGGATTGTACGTCATGTTCATATAGATGATACCGGAAGAGGTCAGCAGGTGGAAGTTACCCTCACCCCAACTTATAGCGGCTGTCCGGCGATGGATATGATAGCTGCTAATATCCGGATAGAATTAATGATGGCAGGCGTTTCTAAAGTCAACATCCTCTATCAGCTTTCTCCTGCCTGGACCACCGACTGGATGACTGAATCCGGAAAAGAAAAACTGAACGCTTATGGTATTGCTCCACCTGTTTCGCTGGTAGGCCATCAAGATGGACAAGAGATTACCGAAGACCGGGGAATTCCTTGTCCGCAATGCGGCTCAGTTAATACCAATGTCATCAGCCATTTTGGCTCCACAGCCTGCAAGGCTTTGCATAGATGTAATGATTGCAACGAACCATTCGACTATTTTAAGTGTCATTAAAATTTGTATTTACAGATTGATTCTGTGAATTCTATTGATTCAACACTTTTAATAAATTAGCAAACATTACACTATGAAGAAATTTTACTTATTATTATTTTCCCTTTTCTTTTTGGCAGGCGTAGAAGTCTATTCCCAAACTATAGTCAACATTGTTGCGGACCGCGATAATACCATCTACTCTGAAAGCAATGCTAAAAGCAATGGATCCGGCGAGCATTCTTTTGCTGGGGTTACTGCAAGAGGAAACATACGCAGGCTTTTATTGCACTTCGATCTGAGTTCCATTCCTGCAACAGCGGCAGTAACTTCTGTTACGCTTACCTTACATGCAAATAGGCTTGCTTCTGGATCACAAGGTGTGGTCATTCATAAATTGACCGGTAATTGGGGCGAAGGCAGTTCTGACGCTAGTGGTCAGGAGGGTAGCGGCGCAAATTCTGCAACCAATGACGCCTCCTGGGTAAATAGTTTTTTCTCTACTTCGAACTGGACCAATCCGGGTGGAGATTTCTCACCCCTTGTTTCAGGAAATATAACAACAGTTGTTTTAGGTTCCAATCCCATAACTCAAGGTGCAGGAAGTCAATTGCTTGCTGATGTTCAATCATTTGTAAATCAACCTGGCTCTAACCATGGCTGGATTATTTTAGGAAATGATGAAGGAGGCAGTCAAAATGCTATTCGGTTTGTATCAAGAGAGAATGCAGCTACTGCAAGCAGGCCTGTTTTATCGGTAACCTATACCAATACGCTTCCTATAAAATTGGGTTATTTTAATGCAAAGCTTTCTAAATCGGATGCTATGTTGGTTTGGGAAACTACTTCGGAAACCAACAATGCATTTTTTGATGTCGAACACAGTAATAATGGTGTAACCTTTACTTCCTTTGGCAGAGTCAATGGAAGTGGGTCTACTGTTTTAAGACAACAATATTCATTTATCCATCCCAATATTCCCGCAGGGAAAAACTTTTACCGGCTAGCACAACAGGATATTAATGGTGCTAGGAGCTACTCAAGGGTCGTGGTTTTATCTACCTATGGGAAAGGGGAAATAGTAGTATATCCCAATCCATCAGCAAGTTTGCTGAATATAACCGCTCCGTTTTTGGCGGATCTGCAGAATTTTAGCATTGAAAATTATGCCGGGCAACCTATGAAAGCAGGAAGGGTTTCTGGTTCTCGATTAAACATTCAAAGTTTACCTGCGGGCATTTATTTGCTTTCCATTGAGGCTCCCGATGGAACCTGGTTCAGGTCGAAGTTTATAAAACAATAAATATCTTTTGAGAAAAAAATGCCTTGCTTTTAGCAGGGCATTTTTTATAAAACTGTCTTTTAGGTACCTTAACCCTTTGTGTTTAGGCTTTGGCCATTAAGTTATTTATATTTGTAAAAAAACAAGAGATGGATTCTATATTGTTTGCCCTTGAAAATGGCGTAGCAAAAATTACGCTTAACAGACCTGAAAAGTACAATGCCTTCAATCGGGAAATGGCCTTCCGGTTGCAGGAGTTGCTGGATGAATGCGCAAGCAACAAAGAAGTACGCTGTATTTACCTGACCGGTGCCGGCAAAGCTTTTTGCGCCGGGCAGGATCTGGCCGAAGTGGCAGATCCAAAGGGGCCGGGAATGAACCGGATTCTGAGTGAGCATTTTAATCCCATTATTTCAAAAATGAAGTGGCTGGAAAAACCTATTGTCGCTGGCGTAAATGGGGTGGCTGCAGGTGCCGGAGCAAACATTGCATTGGGTTGCGATATAGTAGTAGCTACCGCCTCCGCGCATTTTATACAGGCTTTTTCGGCCATTGGGCTTATCCCCGATAGTGGAGGCACCTTTAATTTACCACGACTTATTGGTTGGCAAAAGGCCACCGCGCTGATGATGCTTGGGGATAAAGTACCGGCAGATGAAGCCGCTGCCATGGGTATGATTTACAAGTCTTTTCGGGATGAGGAGTTTGAAACAGAAGCCAATGCCATTGCCAACAAGCTTGCCGCCATGCCAACCAAAGCACTGGGTCTTACCAAATTGGCCCTCCGTTGGTCTTCCACCCATACTCTGAAGGAACAGTTGGAGAACGAAGATAAACTGCAACAAAGAGCCGCCGCTACCGCCGATTTTAAAGAAGGCGTAAAAGCATTTATGGAAAAAAGAAAACCTTTCTTTAAAGGAGAGTAACCATGGAGAAAAAATATGCTGAGAAAATTGTAGATGCCATGCTGTCAGAAGATGCTTTTAGCAAATGGCTAGGTATACGAATCGTTCAATTGTCCCCCGGTTTCTGTCAGTTATACATGCAAACGACTCCGGCCATGTGCAACGGTTTCGGGATTGTACATGGGGGCATTCCCTTTTCATTAGGCGATAGTGCCTGTTCGTTTGCGGTGAATGCTCACGGCAAAAAAGCCATGTCGGTTGAAACAAGTATCAGTCAGTTTAAAGCGGTGCAACCGGGTGATGTAATGAATTGCTATGTAAAAGAAGTATCGCTTGGCAAAAAACTGGGAGTATATACCGCTGAGATTCTAAATCAGGATGAGGTGAGAATAGCCTTGTTTAAAGGGACTTATTACCGCAGCGATAAAAAATGGTTTGACCCTGCTGAGGACAATTCCGTGGAACCCCAATTGAAAACTGTATAAATATGTTTTATGCCTTTAAAGGATTCGTGCCGGTGGTGCATCCTTCGTCTTTTGTACATCCACAGGCGGTTGTTACGGGTAATGTGGTGATTGGCAAAAATTGCTATATTGGTCCTGGAGCTGCTTTGCGTGGCGATTGGGGCGGTATTGTGGTAGAAGATGGCTGTAATGTGCAGGAAAATTGTACCGTGCACATGTTTCCCGGGGTAACGGTTTATTTAAGGAAAGGCGCTCATATAGGGCATGGTGCCATTATACATGGTGCCGAAATAGGTGCCAATTGCCTCGTAGGCATGAATGCCGTTATCATGGATCGGGTTGTTTTGGGGGCGGGAAGTATTGTAGGGGCCCTTGCCTTTGTAAAAGAGGGCGAGCAGATACCACCCCGCAGTTTACTGGTAGGCAACCCGGCTAAAATTATCCGTACAGTAAGTGATGAGATGCTTGCCTGGAAAACAAAAGGCACAGCTTTGTACCAGACCTTGCCTGCCGATATGCATCATGAAAGCGAACCTTGCGAGCCGTTAATTGAAATGCCAGAAAATCGCCCGGTGCAGGAAGTACTCTATGAAAACTGGAAAAAAATTGAAGGAGCAACCGGCGAAATTGATTTAAAAAATAATATAGATGTTTAAAATTACCGCATTGATTATTGCTTTCCTGTTGGGAACTCAGATGCTTTTCGCACAGGTGCTATCCGAACGGGAGCAGGCCCGGGTAAGAGATGAAATATTAGGGGAAAGGCTTGCTACGCTGGTGCCTGCGCTTATGCAAAAAAACGGGGTGGACATGTGGATTTTGATCTGCCGCGAATACAATGAAGATCCCGTGGTGAAAACCATGTTGCCTGCTACCTGGCTGAGTGCAAGAAGAAGAACCATCCTGGTTTTTTACAATAATCCTTCCAGTAAAACTTTTGAAAAACTGGCCATTGCCCGCTACAATATCGGGGAACATTTTAAATCTTCCTGGGATTGGCAACAATTCCCCAATCAGTGGGATGCACTGGCTGATCTGATCAAAGCCCGCCGACCTGAAAAAATTGCGCTCAATTATTCAACCGATCATGCACAGGCAGACGGGCTTACCTATACCGAGCAAAAGGAGTTATTTGAAAAGCTTCCTTCGGTTTATCAAAAAGCAGTAGTGAGTGCCATGCCGCTTGCAGTAGGCTGGCTCGAAACAAGAACCGAAAGAGAGATGCAATACTATCCGGCGCTGGTGGAAATGACGCACCGGATGATTGCAGAGGCCTTTTCTGAAAAGGTTATTACGCCCGGCGTTACCTCTACGGATGATTTGGTTTGGTGGTTCCGTCAATACGTCACCGACCGGGGGCTTCAAACCTGGTTCCATCCTACTGTAGATGTGCAACGCAGCGATGCGGGCAACCGTGAATTTGCGAGGTCCTTTAGCGAAAGACCAAAGGCGACCATCATTCAATCAGGCGACTTGCTGCATTGCGATGTTGGGATTGCTTACCTTGGGTTGCATACCGATATACAGGAACTTGCCTATGTACTCAAGCCCGAAGAAACAGATATCCCAGACTATTTAAAAGACGCGCTGAAGGTGGGAAACCGATTACAGGATATTCTGACCGGTTCCTTTAAGCAAGGTCTTACAGGCAACGAAGTGCTGGCAGCAACCATAAAGCAGGCGAAACTGGAAGGAATCAACCCGAGCATTTATACCCATCCTATTGGGCTGCATGGCCATGCAGCCGGCCCCACCATTGGATTGTGGGATATGCAGGGTGGGGTGCCGGGAGCAGGTGATTATCCCCTGAATCCCAATACCTGCTATTCCATAGAGCTGAATGCATCCGTTGAAATTGCCCCCTGGCAAAAGTTTATCCGGGTGATGCTGGAAGAAAACGCTTTTTTCGATGGAGAAAAAGTCCGTTATATTTATGGACGTCAAACAATGATTTATTCCATCCCCCGTAGAGATACCGGGAATTTTTAAGCATTGCTAAAAGATCTCATCTTAAGTAGTAAAGGGGGTTAAAAAATAGTATTTCATGGACAGTAAATTCATTTATTACTTTTCCCGCATAAAGGAGCAGCTTTGGATACGCCCTGTTTTGTTTTGTCTGTTTTCTTTAGCTATAGTTTATCTGGCACATTTTGCTGATGATAATATTCCCAAGCGTTTCCTGCTAGAGGTCAATATCGATTCGCTGAAAGAGTTGCTCACTACTATGTCATCGAGCATGCTGGTGATTGCTATTTTTGCCATGGGGTCCATGGTTACGGCTTATAGTGCTGCAAGCAATACGGCCACGCCAAGATCATTTTCTTTGATAGTGGCCGATGATGTTTCTCAAAATGCATTATCGGTTTTTATTGGCTCCTTTATTTATAGTGTAGTAGCAACCCTTGCCCTGCAAAATAATTACTATCAGGAGGGTGGGCAATTGACCTTGCTTATCGCCACGCTCTTGATGTTTGCTTTAGTAATCATCACTTTCCTTAGATGGGTAGAACGAATAGCAAGGCTTGGCAGGTTGAACTCTACGGTAGATAATATTGAAAAGGCCACAGCCAAAGCTATTATCAATTACAGGGAAAATCCTTTGCAGGGATGTAAACCGCTTACGGAATCCTTTGTAAATGGGCTTGCAATTGAAAGTAATGATATTGGATATGTGCAACTTGTCAATACGGAGGAACTACAGGATATTGCAGAAGCACTTGATACAATCATACACATAGATTGCAACCATGGTAGTTTTATGGTACCCGGTAAATTGATGGTTACACTTGAGAAAGAACCCAAGCAAGGATGGGATGATGAAATGAAAGCTAGATTGCAAAAGGCCATTACTGTTGGGCAAAGCCGGGTATTTGAGGGTGATCCCCGGTTTGGACTGATAGCCTTATCGGAGGTTGCGAGTCGTGCTTTGTCGCCGGGTATTAATGATCCGGGTACCGCCATTACTATTTTGGGTAGTCATGTACGCATGTTTGCGCAATGGCATTCCACTCAACAGGAGAATATAAATCAGGAGCCGCCATATGATCGGGTTTTTATGCCCTATTTGGATCCTGCGGATTTGTTTGAAGATGCTTTCAGGCCGATTGCCCGGGATGGTGCTGGAAATATCGAAGTGATGATTCGTTTACAAAAGGCTTTGCGGGCCATTGGTTCCATGGGCAATGAATCCTTTTCTGAAGCCGTTAAAAAGCATAGGAAAGATGCTTTTGCAAGGGCAAAGATTGCCATGAGGTACGAAGGGGATATTGATTTGCTCAGGGAATATGTGGATGAATAAGGGGATTTAATATGGGGGATAAAAAACGTATTTTCGAATTGATAATTTGAAATTATGCTGGGTACATATTACTTTACTCCTTTAAACCATTCCTATGGAGCAACCAAATGAGGCAGGAAAAAAGAATTTTATTGATCAGATCAAAAAAAATATTCAAAGAATCCCCTACTTTTTTCAACAGATCTCCTATTTTCTGAAGGCAGTATGGATATTCTTTCCTGGTTTTGTTTTCCTGGGACTTGGGTACTTTGCTTTTTGCAGTTTGTCGCAGGGGAAAGATCTTATTTACCAAAGTACAGATAATGGGCAGTCGGGGATTTACCTCGTGCTGGCGGCCATGTTTTGGGTTTTTACCACATGGTACACAGCGCGGCTGGTAGCCTACAATCGGAATGATTTATATAAGGTAGCACGCTGGCCATTGTACCACATGCCCCGGTTATTGGCTTTTTTGGTGTTTTGGGTGCTTTGGCTTGCAATATATTTTATAAACGATATCGATGAAAATCGTACCATTTTTTTGCTTGCCTCATTGGGTATAGAATTTTTGCTTTACATCCTGATGCACAAATGTTTCGATTTGAAACTAGACCCGGACCCTTCTCCATTAAAAATACAAAGCCTGCGAACCGGCAGATGGATTGCCCGATCGTTGATTGTTTTTTCTTCAGGGTTAATCATCTGGCGTTGGATGCAAGGCGATATCAAGGTGATGTTGTTTACCCTTCCTGTTATCCAATTTGGCCTGTTATACCTGTTGGTGGTCAGGAGGCCTTTGTCACATTTGAGTGGTACACCGGGAAAATATTCCTTACGAAATATCCATAATTACGCTGGATGGCTCAACCGCTACCTGCGCTGGACTTTAGTGGATACCATTGATTCGAGGGATACCAAAACCGAGGAATCTATCGGGTTTGCCCAAGTGGACAAAAGTATTTCGTGGAAATACGAGCGCCCTGTTTTTATAATTTATCATTTGTTTGCCCTTGCTGCCTCAGGTGTTTATTTGATAGCCATTTTTTCGTTATCGTTTGCAAGGCATATTACTTCCTTTCCTCTTGCCATGCTGGGTTTTGGTGTTTTATTGGGGATAGGAAATTTCATTACCCTGCTTTCGCGTCGCCGTCAAATTAACTTTCATTTTTTATTGATTTTGGTGGTTGTAGTATTTGGATGGATACATGATCCGCATAAGGTGGCATTGGGGGATGGAAATAACGATTATGCGAGTCGGCCAACCTTAAAGGCCTATACTCAAATGTGGCTCGACTGGCACAAGGAAGACCTTGAATATGCAACTCCTTCCAATCCCTATCCGGTATTTTTTGTGCTGGCAGATGGCGGGGCAAGTCGCAGTGGTTATTGGGCGGCCGGCGTTTTGGATCTTATTCATGATAGTACAAGGGTAGGGGGTAGTGGCTCCTCGTTATTTCAACAACATCTTTTTTGCCTGAGTGGCGCGAGTGGCGGAAGTGTAGGGAATGGCACTTTTTTGGCACAATTGGCTGCCGAGGAAAAGAATTCAGCCCTGCAAAAGGATTCCTTGTCGCGTACTTTTTTAAGAAATGATTTCCTTAGCTATACACTGGCCCGGTTGTTGAGTTTCGATTTATTAAGCGGGCTTTCTCCCTTAAGTGATCGGGCACAAACTTTGGAAAAAGGAATGGAATACCCGGTGGAAGGTGGCATAATGCAACAGATGATGCAAGGAGATATCGGGCAATTGATACCCGGTAAAAATTATAGGATCCCCGCTATCATCATCAACACTACCCGGGTACAAGATGGTTCTCCGGCAGTGGTATCCACCATTCGCCCTGATACTATTTCCCATTTTTTTGAAAACAGAACCGATGTATTGGGACTCGTTCAGCGGGATAAATTTATGCGATTGAGTACGAGTGTTATTTTGGGAGCTCGTTTTCCCTACATGAGTCCGGGTGGATTTATTGAAAAGGAAAATTCCTATCATTATTTTGTAGATGGGGGCTATTTTGATAACTCTGGTGCAGGTGCTGTACATGAAATGATTCAGGCACTGGAAAGAATGTCAAAAGATACAACCGATCAGCCTTTTGCAGATCAACTTAAAAACTTACGGTTTTATGTGATACACGTAGCAAACTCACCTTATAGTTTGAGTGAATATAAAAAAATCCACCCATTGGTGAATAATCTAGCCACACCCTTGCTTACCCTTGCCGGTTCTTATGGCAGTCAAACCAGTGTAAACGATGGGCGGTTGCGTAATTATCTTCAGGAAATGAGCGACCAAAAAGGCAATTATACTGCTTTTAATCTTTACCGCAAGGATACTGTGGAAAGTTTCCCGATGAATTGGGTTATCTCAAAATTGCGTTTAAACCAAATGGACGACAGGATAAATATGGATAATTCTGGCCAATTGCAACTGGCTTGGAATATCCGAAACTATCATAAAAGAATGGACTCATTGAAGTCAGTTCCTCATAGAATGAAATCAAAATATGACGTAATACCTGTTCAGATTATGTCCAACATACGGGAACAAAATGCACCCGATGATCCCTTGAAGCTTGATACTACCTCCCTGATTATCATCGCTGATTCGGTAAGGAACAGGAAGATTGGCCATGAAATAAAGGAGGAAATCATTCGGAAGAAAGGCGATTAAATGGCTCGATTTGAGGGTTTGATTTATTAAACGCACCTTTGCCTCTTGGAAAAGACGAATTTTATAGATTATATCCGGATTTTTTGTAAGAGCGGGCACGGTGGTGCTGGCAGTAAACACATGGCCCGTACCAAATTCAATCCGCGTGCCGGTCCTGATGGGGGAGATGGTGGCCGGGGTGGTCACATCATTTTGCGGGGCAACAGTCAGATGTGGACTCTGCTGCATTTACGGTACTACAAAAATGTAATTGCCGACGACGGGCAAGGTGGAGACAAAAACCTGATGTCAGGAGCAAGTGGCAAAGATGTTGTAATTGAAGTGCCTTTAGGTACCCTCGCCATGGATGAAATAACCGGCGAAACTGAATTTGAAATTCTGGAAGACGGACAGCAAGTGATTTGGCTGAACGGCGGTAGGGGAGGATTGGGGAATAAGAATTTTGCAACGCCTACCAATCAGGCACCCGAATATGCACAACCCGGCGAAGACGGAATAGAATGCTGGAAAATGCTGGAGCTCAAAGTACTGGCAGATGTTGGTTTGGTAGGTTTTCCAAATGCAGGGAAAAGTACCCTGCTCAGTGTTATCAGCGCGGCCAAACCAAAGATTGCCAATTATGCTTTTACCACCCTTACACCGCAACTCGGCATGGTGGAATACCGTGATAACAGGTCCTTTTGCGTAGCCGATTTGCCAGGTATTATTGAAGGGGCTGCCGAAGGAAAAGGATTGGGACATCGCTTTCTACGGCATATTGAACGAAACGCGGTGCTGCTGTTTTTAATACCAGCAGATAGTCCGGATCATCGTAAGGAATTTGAAATACTGGTGAATGAACTGAAGGAATACAACCCCGAAATGCTTCAAAAAGATTTTATCATCGCCATCAGTAAAAGCGATATGCTTGATGAGGAGTTGAAAGAAGCAATCCGTTTGGAAATGCCTACGCAATATCCTATTCAGTTTATCAGCTCGGTTGCCCAATCGGGTTTGCAACCGTTAAAGGATATTTTGTGGCAGGCCCTCAACCCAACGCCTGCCACTTGACGTAATTTTATATTGTAAACAGGGGTTCCTTATTCGCAGCCCCTGTTTACAATCTCTCCATCTATTAATACAATACAAACTTTGGTGAGGTACTCAAAAGGGTCCCCGTTGTACAGCACTAAGTCGGCATCTTTACCTACTTCAATACTGCCCACTCTTTTTTCAATACCCAATAGTTTTGCCGGATTAATGGTCACTGCTTTAATGGCTTCCTCATAATCAAGTCCGTGAACCATGGCCTGTGCAGCTTCATGAATCAATACCCTTGTTTTGGGTACATATCCTTCGTAGCCGGTTTCAATACTTATCGGTATGCCTGCAGCAGTAAGGATGGCAGCGCTTTCGCGGGTCATATTCAGCGTTTCGCCTCCGTTGCGTGCCATGGTAGCATGCAGTATTACTTCTGCCTTAGCCTCCTTTATTTCCTCTATTAAAAGATAGGCTTCTGCGGCTCCGTTCAATACAAGCTTCAATCCAAATTCTTTACTCAGCCTGATGGCATTCATGATATCATTGGCTTTATTGGAGGTAATCAAAGCTTTTATTTCACCTGAAAGCAGTTTCACAAGCATATCCATTTTCAGATCGGCAGCAGGTCGTTTGGTAACATCTTTATCCTGCATTTTTTTTGCGTAAGTCTGTGCTTTCAGTAATTCAGTGCGTAGCATGGCCATTTGCTTGGCGCGTGTACCAGGGCTTGGGTAATTACTCGTTCCAAGGGTCATGGCAAGCATGGCAAGCGGCTTTACAGTAACCGATTCCACGGTGCCGGGTTTTGTTTTGGCAATAAAAGTTTGTCCACTGATGAGCGCACCGGTTCCATGCCCGGTATGCAGCGTGGTTACTCCCCAAGACCTGACATATTGTACCAGTTTTTCTTCGGGGTTGTACGCATCAATGGCCCGTAGATCGGGTTGTAAAGGCGAAGATTTTTCCAGTTGATCCTGATCGGTAGGGATATTCAGCGCCCCGGATAATCCAACAAGGCTATGGGCGTCTACCAAACCGGGAGTAACCGTCTTGGCTTCAAGTAAAGTATAGCCGACAGGAATCTCAAAACCTGTACCTATTTTTTCAATTTTTCCATCGCGAATCAGAATGATTCCGGATTGAATAGCTGGTCCGGCTGCCGTAAATATCTTGTCCGCTTTTATAGCGGTTTGAGCCAGAAGCCCGAGGGGTGAAAGCAATAAAAAACAATATAAAAATCGCATAGAATAATGTTGGAATGATAAAATAGAATAACAAACAAAGACCTGCTTAATGGCCGTCCTCCTCCACTTCATGGTGATGAAATTCTCCACGGTCGGGTGAGTAAACCCCATTACCGCCGGTAAAAAAGGCTTTATCGGCCGGTATGCTCCTATCAAATCTTTTGATACCCTCCACCCAGGTTTGTTCCAGTGTGGTATAAACACTAAAAGGATCTCCGCTCAGGATGATAAAATCGGCATCTTTCCCTGCCTTGAGTGAGCCTATCCGGCTACTCAGATCGAGTATTTTTGCACCGGCAATGGTAATAGCTTCCATTGCTTTTTCGCGGCTCATGCCTTCCCGTATCATTACGGCTGCGCTGCGCATAAAAAGTCTGGAGTCTGTAATGCCATCATCCGTATGCAAGGCTACCAGTGCGCCCGCTTTTTCAAGTGCCGCCCCGTTGGTGCTGGAGTAATCCATGGCTTCAAACTTGCCGCCCGGCGCATCAATTACAATAATGCTGCAAGGCACGCCTGCTTTGGTAATTTCATCGGCTACTTTCCAGCCTTCGCTTACATGGTGCAGAACCGGTTTGAATCCAAATTCCTGCCCGATGCGGATGGCGGTGAGTACATCGTTTGCTTTATGTGTATGGAAATGCACCACTCTTTTTCCATCGAGTACTTCCACCAACGGTTCCATTCTCAGGTCGCGTTCGGGCATTTTGGTACTGTCTTTGCCGGCTTTCTCTATTTTTTTCTTGTACTCCACGGCCTTCATAAATAATTCTCTTGCCATGGCGGCACTCTTGGAGCGGGTACCGGGAAATCCTGCAGTGCCACGCATAGGGTTGGTGCCATTAGCCATTTTCATCCCTCCGTATACGCCCTTTTCATTGGTAATCAGCAGGTCTTCAATCAGCTTGGCTTCCCGCATTTTTACATAAATGGTTTGTCCGCTCATTAAGTGCCCACTGCCTGGCATAATATTAATGGTGGTAATGCCCCCGGCCAGCGCTTTTTTAAATCCATCGCTTGTAGGGTTTACTGCATCCATGGCCCGGGTATCCGGGTTGAGGGCGGCACTGTTATCTCCACCCTCAGGACCTCCTAGATGTGAATGGGTATCTATCAAACCCGGCATAATGATTTTGCCTTTGGCATCAATTACCACTGTACCCGCTGGCAAGGCAAGACTGGCATCTCCTACTTGTAAGATTTTACCCTTTTGAACCAGTAAGGTGCCGCCCTGTATCACTGCCCCTTCAATGGGGTAGATGGTGGCCCCGGTAAATGCGGTAGGTTGTTCCTGTGCTATGGCCAATTGTACCATAAGGAAACCCAATAAACAAGTCCTGATTTTTTTTTGCATATCGTTAAAATATTTTCTGTGGTAAGATAAGGAGTCTTGTTGGAAGTAAGGACAGGGAAAGATTTACGGGTATCTCTAAAAACGGCTTACTCCTGAATCAGGTCTTCAAAATTTTACTGAAAAAAATGCCGTTGAGATATAGAAAATAAGTGCCTGCGGTCAATTCGGAAATATGGTGGGGAGCAGTAGTAGTATTCGCTGTGAAGTAAGGTTAATGGATTATACCTGGATTTATAAAAAACGGATTTCTTTACAATTTATCGTGAAAGTGTTATTAGATATACCTGACAATAAAGCATCTTCCCTTATGGTTATGCTTAGGAGTATTTCTTATGAAAAGACAAAGCTTTTCACCGATAGCAAGGCGCTGCTAATGGAAGAGATCAGGGAAGCCGTGGAAGAAATAAAAGGGATCAGATCTGGCAAAATGGAAGCTCGAAACGCAGAAGAATTTTTAAATGGGTTTTAGTGTAAATGCTAAAAACGCCTAACCTAAAACTTCACAATTTTCCCAACCACCGTTCCACTCATTGAAACAAAATAAGTGCTTGCCGGTAACCCCTTTATATCAAAAATATTTTGAGCAGGTCGGTTCCAGCTTTTGATTAGCCTGCCTTCCATGGAGTATAACCCAATGGTTTCCTTTTCCAGACTTTCCACATTTTTTATTTGAAAGGTGTTGTTGGATGGATTGGGATGGATGATGGCGGTTGAATTGCGGGCACAAACCGTTACCGGTATTACCAATGAAAAATGACTGCTTCCGTCGGTATCTATTTGTTGCAGCCGGTACCATTGGTTGGTCTTTTCGGAAATCTGTATGGTATATTTATATTTTTGAGGAGTTGCTGTGTTGCCGCTACTTTTTACAAAGGCAACCGATTGAAACCTAATCCCATCAATGCTTTGTTGAATCTCGAAGCCTTTGTTTTGAACCTCAGATTTGGTTTCCCATTGTAAGGTGCCTGAGCAATTATTTCCAGCAGCAAATTTAAAATTGGCCAGTTCCACTGGTAAGGTAGTATTGGGAAAAAGCCATTGGTAGGCTTCGCCAAAACGAACCCGCCAGAAGCTTTCACTGTGGGTGCCTGCCGGGTCAATGGTTACCTGATCATTGGTTGTTTGTAACCCCTTCCCTAAGAGGGTATTGCGTACCTGTGTTATTTGGGCAACAAGGTTAGCCGATTCGTTTTGTCCGGCGGTATGTTGTATCCTGAGGCCGGCAATAGAGGCACTGTTATTGCTTATGTAGTTATTCAGGTTATTAAGCGAAAACCAGTAAGCGGGGCTAAAAGATCCCACTTTACCAAACACCTGTGGATATTTAATGGCGCCATACAGTGCAATCAATCCTCCCATGCTGCTTCCAAACAGACAATTGTTTTGCGGGCCTTCAAGTGTTCTGAAATTGGCATCGATATAGGGTTTCAGGGTGAGGGCCATAAAATCCGCGTAGGCATCCCCTTGTCCACCGCCATATCCTGGATTATTCCAGGGGGAATATTCATTTAACCGTTCGCCACCTCCGTTATCAATACCCACCACAATGGCACCATAGTCGCCGCCTGCGTGTAAGGTATTCAGGGTTTCGTCAACCTGCCACTCGCCGGAAAAGGACGTGCTGTTATCAAAAAGGTTTTGCCCATCCTGCATGTAAAGCACGGGATATCGCTTGGTAGCCGTGTTGTAATCGGGAGGCAGGTATAGCCAAATACGCCGGTTACGTAAGAGTTGTGGCATATTAAATTGTGTGTTCAGAATTTGAACATTGGCCGCGGCAGTGGAGGGAGATGCATCTTTCCAGCTCACAATAGTGATAGAAATGGTTTGTGGCTGTCCCGTAAAAGAGAAACTGCGGTTGGCAATTTCTTCGCGGTTTGGCCCACCTTCTACACTGGCCCAACTGCCACGGGTAAATTTGTAAAGAACAGTGCCAGTGCCTTCGGGTATTACAATGGAAAATTTACTTTCCGTATCGAGGCTAAGCTCGTAGCCCGGATTTCCGGGATCCCATGCCTGTATGGATCCTGCAAAATAAATTTTGCTGTTGGCAGGCGTATTCCCGGGTAAATTCGAAATCTTCAACGTTACCTGCGTTTTTGCCGTATTAAGATAGAAGGCAAAAAAGATAAACAGACTGAAGACTTTGCTAATGATTTTCATAATGTTGGCAATGTTTCTAAAAGCAAGCAAATGTAGCAGATAAGGTGGGGATGCCATGCAATTGCTTCTCTTTTGAATCACAGAAGATGTAATTCTTTTTTTCGAAGGTTTATTTGGCTAAATTTAAGATTTTAACGATAGTATTTTTCTGTTTCTAAGTCCAATAAGGAAAGAATTTTAGTTGGTTCCGCAATAAAAGACATGAATATTTTTACCCGATATTGTTTGATTGGTATTCTTATGATGATTGGCACATTAAATGCTAAGGCCGATCATATTACCGGGGGAGAAATCTATTACCAATATGCAGGCACTACCAATGGGTTGAATAACTATAGTGTAACCATGAAGTTATTTATGCGTTGCAATAGTGGTCGCAACTTTCAGGATCCTGCTATTGTTTCTATTTTTAACCGGGAAACAGCTCAGAGGGTGAGCGATTTACGGGTCCCAATCACTTTGAGAGAAACCATACAATTGGATACGCTCGATCCTTGTATTGGGAATCCGCCATCTGTTTGTTATGAAATCGCTTATTATAATTTTACCATTTCTGTACCTCCAAATGTGCAGGGTTATTTGCTGGTCGGGCAGGTCAATTTTCGGATCAGTGGCATTACCAATCTTAGTACGGGAAATTCAAATGTAGGAGCTACTTATACGGCGGAAATCCCGGGAACGGCCGATGATACCCGAGGTCCGATAAACAGCAGTGCCCGATTTACAGCCAATGATTTAGTAGTGGTATGCGCTGGTAACCTTTTTCGCTACAGTTTTGCTGCCGAGGATAATGATAAGGATGAACTCCGCTATTCTTTTTGTGGTGCCTTGCAAACAGGTACATCGGGTGGTTTTGGGGGCGGCAATCAAAATCCACCGCCCGTACCGCCTTATGCACCTGTTCCTTACGGGAATGGATTTAACGGAACAATCCCTTTGGGTATGGAAGTGGATATTGATTCTAGAACCGGCGTGATTACAGGTGTGGCACCACAGGAGGGCGTTTATATTGTTACCGTTTGTGTGGAAGAGCGAAGGGGGAATATTGTTTTTGCCACCCAACGAAAAGACATTCAGATAAATATTACCAATTGCTCTATTGCAGGTGCAAGACTCAGACCCGAATATCAACTTTGCGGGGAAACCACTCAATTACGTATTGAGAACCAAAATAGCAGTCCCCTTATTCAATCCTATAACTGGCAGGTTTTTAATAGTGCCGGGAATGAAGTGACGGCGAGTACCCAACCTGTTTTTAATTATAATTTTACCGATACTGGTTTATATCAGCTCAGCCTGCAGATCAACCGGGGGATAGCCTGTCCCGATTCCACAAGTTCTTTGGTAAGGGTATTTCCGGGTATGGATGCAGATATGCAGATTGGGGGTACTTGTTTTGCCCGGTCTACCAATTTTTCCGACCGTTCCAATACGGTATATGGCCGTATCAATAACTGGTTTTGGGATTTTGGAGAATCTACAAGAACCAACGATACAGCTATTTCGCGTAATCCATTTTTTATATACCCAACCTTGGGTACCAAACCGGTTCAATTGATTATAAACAATGAAAATGGATGCCGGGATACAGCAAGGGTTAACTGGGATATTTCAGATAAACCATTGATTAATCTGGCCTATAAAGACACCTTGATTTGCCCGCCTGACGTATTGCGGCTTGGCGTAACAGGTACGGGTAATTTTACCTGGAGTCCTGCAGCGGCTATAAGAATAGGAGCGGGTACGGCCAATCCTGAAATTTCTCCTTCAGTAACCACACAGTATGTGGTCACCATCGATCAGGAGGGTTGTATAAATAGTGATACCGTTACCGTTCGGGTTACCGACCGGGTAAACCTGCAGGCCATGGCCGATACTGTTTTTTGTCTTACGGATTCGATGGCATTGAGGACTACCACCAATGCCAATACGCTGCAATGGCAGCCAATTGAATTATTAAGCAATGCCAATATCAAAATACCCAGTATTTCTGTAACAGGTCCCGTTATGTTTCGGGTTACTGGCCGGATAAGTCAGTGTATAGCTATTGATAGTGTATTGGTAACTCCGGTACCCTATCCAAAAGCAGATGCGGGTGACGATGCAGGCATTTGTGCTGACGGTGCCGGAGTGTTGCTGAATGGAGCAGTAGATGATGGAGCCTCGGTGCAATGGTTGCCTGTCAGCGGGCTTGATATTTCATCTATAAGGAATCCGCTTGCCCGGCCATTGGTAACAACGAGCTATGTATTGACGTCCTTCGATAATAAGGGTTGTCCCAAGCCGGGCCGGGATACTGTTTTGATAACGGTACAGGCACCCATTAACCTCGTTGCCACCAACGATACAAGTGTGGTAATAGGACAATCCCTGCAGCTTTTTGCTTCGGGTGGTACCCGCTACGAATGGGAGCCATCTACCGGATTGAATAATGCAGCCATTCCAAATCCTACGCTCTCTTTCTCGCTTCCTATCGAATCTGCTCTATACTTTGTGAAGGCCTTCAACAATGGTTGCGAAGCCGAAGAGGCAGTGCGCATAAGGGTGTTTGACAAACCAGCTATTTATGTACCTACGGCATTTACCCCCAATAACGATGGTTTGAACGATGTAATACGGCCAATACTCGCTGGCATGAGGATCATGCAGTATTTCCGGGTGTATAACCGCTACGGACAGGTGGTGTTTGAAACGACCGAGTCGGGCAAAGGATGGGATGGTTTATTAAAAGGCAAGCCACAGCCTGCAGGTGCCTATATTTGGACGCTGCAAACCGAGGATTACTTGGGCCAACCGTTATCAGCCAAGGGCACGACGATACTTATCAGATAATTATCTTCTAAAAAATCAAAGATGCTTTGTCATGTGATAGGCGCGCTTTACCTGATTTTTTTAGCAGAGCCTTCTAACCTTTTGTACTCATAATTTTACCGCCGTTCCGGTAGCAATCACCATAAGCATGCTTCCGCCGCTGCCAACAGTCTCAAAATCGAGGTCTATGCCAACAACTGCATGGGCGCCCATAGAGGAGGCTCTATGCTGCATTTCCTGTAGGGCGGTTGCTCTCGCTTCCTGAATCACTCTTTCGTAGGTGCCGCTTCGACCGCCTACGATATCCCGGATACCCGCAAAAAGGTCTTTAAAAATGTTGGCGCCAATAATGGTTTCGCCGGTTACAATGCCAAGGTATTCCTTTACAGGGCGCCCTTCTATAGTGTTGGTAGTAGTTGTAATCATTCAGCTAAAATACAGTAATTTTTATCAATCCTCTGAGGCAGGCATGGTTATGGGGTTAAAAAAACAGATAATCGGTTGAAAGGAACATTCTTGGAACATGGAGGAAACATTTTCAATGATTTTGAAAAGGATTTCGTTTTTCTTTTTCATCTGGGAGTTATGTCAATATCTTATTGTTTTAAGGGCTTTTAAAATATCAACCTTCATTTATTCGGGTATTATAAAATTGGCAGACCTTGTCTGAGTGGTTTTTAGAGGTGCCCTTATCTCATGTTCTCAAAAATCCTGCTATAAGAAAATCCCAAGTGCCAAAAACCTGACTTTAGTTATCTCGATAAGTCAAGATCTACTTACCTTTTGAGCTTACAAATCTTTTAATTAGATTGTAAAAGAGTTAAACCTGCCTCAATAGGTAATCGGGTAGAATCTTTTAATAATTTACCTCAAGGATTTTGCATCCTGTTTGTTGCAGTCCTAATTACTTCTTCAATATTTTCTCTACCCTTCGCGGTCCAAAAATAAAATTGAAAACACCTGAAAAGTGAAAATTATTTTGACTGAATCTTCAATGCCCGAAGGCATGATATTCAATGGCTTTCAATTTATTGTCACAATTCAGCCAGCCTAAAGAAATGCGTATCAGCGATAGACACTAGTTGGGTAGAAGGTCAATGAATGATCATTTTCAAGAAGCATATTATTTTTTCCTGATGATAGGGATTTTTCAAAAGATACCTTACATTTGCAACTATATTGCAATTAATTGAAATTAAAAAACTACCATAACACAATAGTAACTGCATTTTTGCTGGTATTGTATGCATTTATTGCAACACCTGTTTCTTATTGGCATCACCACAAACACAATTGTGATAAATATGAAACAGAACAAAATTCGCTGACCGAAAAAAAAGCCAGAGCTGCGGCTGTTAATGATTGTAAAATATGCAATCATCATTATTCAGTTGCTAGTAATGATGCAATTACCGTTTATTTCCCATTTGAACAATTCTTCAATGCCCATAATGCTGCTCACTTTATAAGTAATATTATCAATCGCGGTTATTGCCAATCCAACAAGGGCCCGCCTGCCATATCCTAACCATACTGTTGCCTTAATTCTATATCAAATAGTATAATATTTTCAATTATTCATTACAAAACATACTGTATGCCTGTATTACAAGCATTGCAGCTTGGTAAGCAGTACAATGGTACGGCCGCACTAAGCAATCTCAATTTATCTATTGAGAAAGGCGAAATATTTTGCCTCCTCGGCCAAAATGGCGCCGGTAAAACCACTACTATTAATTTGTTTCTTGGCTTCACCAATGCTACCTCCGGTGAGGCCAGAATAAATGATGTAACCGTACAAACAAATGATGTGGCCACCAAAAGGTTTGTGGCTTACATACCCGAAGTAGTACAGCTTTACGGCAATTTAGATGGTATTGAAAACTTGGATTTCTTCAGCCGGTTAGCTGGTTTTAAATATAGCAAAGAACTGCTTACAGGCTTCTTGTTCAAAGCTGGTTTGCAAAACGAAGCGCATCAAAAAAGATTATCAACTTACAGTAAAGGCATGCGGCAAAAAGTAGGTATCGCCATTGCCCTTGCAAAAAATGCCGATGTGATTTTAATGGATGAACCTACGAGCGGCCTCGATCCAAAAGCCACCGCAGAGTTTACCAAAATATGTAAAGAATTAGCCGCCGATGGTAAAACCATTTTTATGGCAACACACGATATTTTTAATGCGGTAAATGTGGGTACAAGGATTGGTATAATGAAGGAAGGCAACCTTGTACACACCCTGCCTGTAAGTGCAGTAAATGCTGAAAGTCTCCAACAATTGTACATTGAAACCGTATAGATTATGTTTTTTTTCTTAAAAATTACACTCATACAGGCCTTGAGGCAGCGGTATGTACAGGTCATTAGTTTAATGCTTTTGCTCATTTTTGTACTTGTTTCGTGGAACGGTACGCGGGTGCATAAAATGCGTAATGCAGCATATACAGAAGCTACTTTGACCATGCGCAATGCCTGGTCAACACAGGGGGCTGTAAACCCGCATAACAGTGCTCATTATGGCCATATAATTTTTCAGCCGGTAACGGCTATGCAGGTGCTTGATAATGGCGTACAACCCTATGCGGGTGGTATGCTAAGGTTAGAAGCCCACAAACAAAATGAACCGGCTTTTAGTGCTGCACAGCAACGCACCGAACTGAGCCGCTTTGGGGATTTTAGCCTTGCTTGGGTTTTGCAGGTATTAATGCCGCTTTTCATTATCCTGCTTGGATTTAATATTGTTAGTGCCGATTTTGAAAATGATACCATCAAACTGATCGCTGCTCAGGGTCCGCATCCCTTTCAATACCTACTGGGCAAAGCGCTTTCTATACTCCTTATTGCCCTAATTCTGCTGTATGCAGGGGTCACTATTCAGTTTGTAATTTATTACGCAGCGGGTAGTGGGGTACCCATGGAGGCTGCGCATCTGGTAAGTTGGTTGGGCACTTACACGCTGTATGTTATAGTTATTAGTGTATTGAGCGTTGCTTTATCGGCTGCTTTAAAAAATAGTACCGCATCGCTAAGCATGCAATTGGCCGGCTGGATACTTTGGATGATTATAATGCCCCGTGTTACAGCAAACCTGGGTGCCAATATGTATCCGGTAGAGCACCGGCTGGCATTTAACACAATCCTGGCAGAAGACCGAAAAAAAGGAATTGATGGACACAACCCGGCTGACCAAAGGATCAAAGCATTTGAAGATTCTCTCCTTACCCACTACAAGGTAAGCAAGCTGGACAGCTTACCTGTAAATGCCGATGGGCTTATTATGCAGGCTGACGAAAATTATAGCAACCTGGTTTATGACAACCATTTTACCCGGATTAGAAATACCTTGGATAATCAAAATAAAGTAAGCCGGTATGGTGCGTTGCTGAATCCCTTTTTAGCGGCACGCAACCTTAGTATGGGTATTGCACAAAGCGACTACAAGCACTACCTGCAACTGGTTTATGATGCCGAGCAATACCGCCGCTATCTTGTGCAGACACTAAACGAAAAAATGGCTTATGGAGGTAGTAAAGCAGGGGAGTGGGATTGGGCGCCCGACAGCACATGGTATGCATCGCTACCAGATTTTGTTTACCAAAAGCCAACACTTAAAACGACCCTATATTGGTATAGTACTGAATGGCTGTCCCTTTGCTTGTGGGTATGCCTTGCTACAGCCTGGTTGCTATGGATAGGGCGTAATTTATTTAGGTTTTAAAATTATAAACAGTATGCACATAAGTACTATATTTTTTCTTGAAAAAAAACTATTAATCCGTGATAAGTGGATATTGGTAGCTCTTTTTCTATTTACGCTTACGGCCTTGTGGAGCCTACACAACGGACAACAGGTTTACCACTATCATGCTACCGCCGCCGACAGTTTGCAGGCAGCCAATAATGCGAATTTTGCTAATGTAAAAGCACAATTAGATACCCTCGATTTCAGCCACAACGGCAGGGCTGCTGTAGAAACCCCATTTACCCTCGACTATCGATTGAAACCCATGGTAAGCAGAGAGTTGAACCCTATGATGGCTTTCAGCATCGGGCAAAATGATGTGCTGGTTTTACACAAATCAGCTCGGATAACCCAACCCGTATTTAGCAACGATTTTGATGATTTTAAAAATCCAGAGCAATTGCTGGCCGGATCTTTTGATCTAAGCTTTTATCTGCTATTTCTTTTCCCATTATTGTTTTTGGCACTCAGCTACAATCTTCAATCCGCCGAAAAAGAAAAGGGAATTTGGATCAACTGGCAGGCTGCTGCATCAAAAGGGTTATTAGCAGCGCACACCTGGCGCATTACCATTCGATGGGTACTTAGTCTTGCCCCTTTTATCATTGTTAGCATCGTTGGTTTGATTTGGTTAAGTGATCAATATAATTTTATGATGGTCGATTGGTTAAAATGGCAAGGTTATGCCCTGCTTTACTGTTTGCTCTGGTTGATTATAGTATGGCTTATTCATCAGTTGCGCCTTAATAGTATGCTTAATGGCATTACTATACTTGGGGTTTGGATACTGCTGCTCATAGCCATACCGGGTGTGGTAAATACCTTATCAAATAGTAGTTATGCCGACAGTTCGCAGATTGATATTGCAAATTTTAGAGATATACCTGAGGCGTCTTGGGAAGCTCCCTTTGAAGTACATAAAAACTATTTTGCAAAACGATATAATAAACCTTTAAAAGACACAGGATTATATTCGGAAACCATTGTAAAAGCTTATGGCTATATGATGATGACGTTGGAAGCAGAAGAAGTATTACACAGCAATATGACAGAGGCGCTCTTAAACCGGAAGCAAATGGAAAAAGCAACCTTTTTAATCAATCCTGCGGCAGCTATTTTCAGGGGCTTTACGCAAGTGGCGCAATCTGGTCAGGCGCATCAGATAGCTTTTGAGCAAAAGTTATATGCATATCGCTTACAAAGATTTTATCATATGAATGATAATTTGGTAAACGCCTATAGATTTAAGCCTGATGATTTACTGGCAATGCCGGAGTGGAATCCAAATGAGGAATAAATTATTTTGATATTAAATTACTCGATTGAATGCCTGAAATATTATCCATTAAAGTAAATTGTAGAGTGAAATATCTGTATTCATTTTTTATTTCTATGATCCTGTTTGGTTGTAGCCTTACCCATCCAGGTGCTCAGTATCGCAAATTAAGCCTTGAAGAAAAAAAACAGGTAGATACTTTGCTTTTATCGGCACTTGACCACGAAGCATTGTACACTTTGCTTGATACGATTAAACCTATTTCAAGTGTAAAGATGGTACGCTATCCCATTGCGCCAGATAATGCGCATCAGTTGGGTACAGTGTCACCCATTAAAAATCTTCTGCAGGTAGATTCATTAGATCGCTATTATTTGTTGAGTAATAAGCTGTCTGGATCAAAGGTTGAATTTGTTATGATTCCTTATAAGGCAGCCGACAAAGAAAATAGGAATGTTCAGTTGTATGTAGTACGAAAGGCGATTTTACAAAAAATAATTGCTGAAAAGGCCGACTTTTTTGGTCAGTTTGGCATTACTAAAAATACTCCGGCAAATGGTGTCATTTCCATTATAGAACATGCACATGCATACAACCGTTGGCGGGGATATGGTTATCTTTTTGGCTACCCGGACCATGCCGTTGATTTTTTTGTAAGGGCTGGTGTTACACAGGATAGCACAGGTAAATTTGTGGAACGTAAATTTTTCAGTATGCCTGTTTTTGCTGGCATTAAAGGGTATTTTACCTATGCCCTTCCTGAAAATTATATGCCCAACAGTATAGATTCCGCTATTTACCAACAAGTCAATACCAAATTGAAGAAATACAAGCAAGACCGTGAGAAATGGGTGGGGAAAAATAAAATGAAAACCAGAAAGATATTAAGAAAAATAGAGAGGAATAAATAGAAATTTCCAAAATCCAAACGTACTGATGTATGTTGTCGTCATTACAATGCAGCACCATGTAGTGGTCATCCCGGCGAAGGAGGGATAGCAGCTCCTTTGAAAAAACTATTTGAACCCCTTGAAAGCAGGGATGTTTTTATTTTACCGGGGTTGGTGCAGAGTATGTGTGATATGGTGCGTAAAGACACGGCAGCATTGCATAGAAAATTTTGATTTAAAGGAATCAATAAATTATAGGATGTATTAATACAAATTAATGTTTTTAAATGAAGGCTGATAGTTTTCAAATTACAATCGTACTTATGCTCAAGTTTTACCTTGGGTTACTGCCAAATGCCTATGGGCAAGATTCTTTAGGAAATTTTCTGCCACCAGCCATTCCTTCAATTGTGTATGCCATACAAACCAAACAAGCACTGCAAATAGATGGAAAACTTTCTGAACCTGCCTGGCAGGCTGCCCCGGTTATTGATCAATTTTTCAGGCAAGAGCCAAGGCAGGGCGGTACGGTGAAATTTCAAACCGAAGTAAAGTTATTATACGATGATAAAAATCTGTATGCAGGGGTGTGGTGTGCCGACCCCAATGGCAAAAAAGGACTGCGTGCACAAGATTTAAGACGTGATTTTTCCTATGGGGAAAATGATATTTTCTATATGCAGCTAGACCCCCAAAACCTCAAACAATATTGTGTAAGTTTTCAAACTACCCCCTGGGGCAATCAACGGGATAAGCAGGTTTTTAACGATGCCTTTAACGATCAGGATTGGGATGCTATGTGGCGGGTACGCACCCATATTACGGATAGTGGCTGGTATGCCGAGTTTGCCATTCCTTTCAAATCTATCAGGTATGATATTATAAATGGTGAGGATGTGTCATGGGGTATTACTTTTGCACGCCTTGCTCGCAAAGAATATGAGCAATCTGTATTTCCAGCTATACCACAATCATTTACGGCCTATCGCATGACGTATGCAGCTCAGCTAAAAGGCTTACAACTTCCGGCCGCTGGCAGCAATGTGCGCATACAACCCTATGGCCTCATGCAATTTACATCCAACCGCAATGCGCAATCTGCAAAAGCTACCAATACAGAATGGAAAGCAGGTGGCGAAGTAAAATGGGCTATTAATCCCCGTGCCGTACTTGACCTTACTTTTAATACCGACTTTGCACAGGCCGATGTAGATCGGGCCGTAAATAACCTTACCCGTTTCAATGTATTTTTCCCCGAAAGACGGCAGTTTTTTTTAGAAAATAGCGGGGTGTACGCGGGTGCCGATGTTACGGGTATCAACCCATTTTTTAGCCGCACCATTGGGCTGGCAGATGCGCAATTTAATGCGGATCCTGTTCCTATTAATGTTGGGGCAAGGTTTACCGACCGTAGTCAGCAACGCACCTGGGCCGGCTTGTATGTGCGGCAAAGGGCTACCGAGTTTCAACCGGCTGTTGATTTTGGAGTAGCCCGCTATTTAAAGAATTATGGGACACAAAATAATGCCGGTGCCATGCTTACGCATAAAATAGATAATAGGGACATGAATGGTAATGCCGCAAGGGTAAATACAACCCTGACTATGGATGGGTTAATACGCCCTAAGGATGTGTGGACCATTACTTATATGGCTAGTGCATCAAGGGATAACACCAATGATAGTATTGGCTTTGCAGGTAATTTTTTTGCAGCCTATGCACCCAATGATTGGTATATAGGCTGGGTTACAAAATACGTAGATAAACTTTACCGGCCGGGTATGGGATTTGTTTTTCAGAATGATGTAATCTGGCACAATCCCATAGCCTATAAAATTATCAGACCCAAGGGTAAACTTGGTAAAATTATTCGTCGGCTGGATCCCGGTATTGCAGTAAATTATTACCAACAGGCAAGCAATTTACGTTTTCAATCTGCTGATCTTGATATATTTCCACTGTACACCGTATTTAGCGATAATAGTGTTTTTAATATATCATTTGAACCTGCCTGGGAGCACTTCTTCTTTCAACCGCTTGGTATTGCTGTTGCGCCGGGTAAATATCAGTTCAACCGGTGGAGTGCGAGGTACAATAGTGATGCCTCCAAAAAAATATCTGGCAATGCGCGCTACGCATGGGGTGAATATTACGATGGAAATTTGAACATTGTACAACTTGGAGCACGCTTTGCACCGATACCCCATATCGCTGCTACTTTTGAATACGAGCAGCAACAAATAAAAGACCTGGGTATCAACCGGGTTACCCAAAACAACAACCTATACACTACAGGCATCCGGCTGGCACTCAATCCACGGCTACAAGTATCGGGCTTTTACCAATACAATTCCTTTAACAACCAAAGCCGTTGGAATATGCGGGGTAGCTGGGAGTTTGCACCCCTCAGTTTTATTTATATTGTTTTTAATGAAAATAGTTTCACCGATAGCCGCGTACGTAACCAATCGGTGATTAATAAGATTACGTGGCTGAAACAATTTTGAGATAATTTATATTGCAACTTAGTTGCATTTGTATATATTTGCACTTCTTCCTCTATGCAATCAACTTATACTTTAAAAAACGACCTCTTTAGTTCGGCAGCAGCCATACTCTGTGCAGTCCATTGTCTGATACTACCAATATTTTTTACTACCCTGCCGTTGTTTGGTGTGGAAATAATTGAAAACTTTTGGCTGGAACTCTCCGCCATCGTTATATCTATAATTGCAGGAGGTTATGCTATATTTAAGGGATACTTCCATTATCATAAAAGCAAATGGATCGTGATATTTTTTTGCTTAGGTATTATACTATTAATTTCTGGAAACTTTACAGCAACAGCATCTTCTGAATATCTATTGAAAATAATCGGGGCAGTAGCCTTGATTACGAGCCACATAGCAAACTGGAAAAAATCGCATACAAAAAACTGTACGCTAAACACATGAATTATGATTCCAACAAACTATACGGAATGGCGCCATTGCATTGAAATAGATTGCGGCATTACACTCACCCCTGCATTTGCTGAGGAAAGATTAAAAATATTGCAGGCAAAAAACGAACCTTATGTAATTGGTTTTATTAAATTGTATGGTCAACCCTATACCAATCAGGTAATAAGCTGGTATAAATATTTTTTACAAGAGCAAAATTAAAAAATTCCAAATATCAAAATTCTAAATGGGGAAAATTAATTATCGCTTTATGAAATCCATAGTAACTGGTAATTGACCATCAATTCAAAAATGTATGAGGTATTACGTCAAGGTCAAGAAATGGATCCTAGTCGGTTTAGCCATAATGGTTACCGCCTCCTGGCAATCGTCTTGTGCATGCAAAAGCAATGCAGCAGTCAAAGAAGCCTTTTTTGCTCCGGGTTCTATAAAATTTCAAAGAGTGTATAAATGAGAAATTTTAAAGGTAAATGGGTTGTAGTGAGTGGGGTTTAAGTGGTACAAAGCGATGATGTGTAAGATGGTCAATAAGTCAATAGTGTTTAGGGCTGTGATTATGTATGCAAGACAGCAAATAATAAAACAATCCCGAATAAGACGGGAGCAACCAAACCGCAGTAAAATCATAACTACAAGACAATAAATAAAAAATATATGAGCGTTCCCTTTACAAGTCCTATTCGCAAAAAATTACCCGTAACGGTGCTTTCCGGCTTTCTAGGTGCCGGTAAAACCACCCTGCTCAATCATGTTTTGCATAATAAAGAAGGCTTGCGTGTAGCTGTTATTGTAAATGATATGAGCGAGGTAAATGTAGATGCCGCCCTGATAGCCCCAAATTTGGGCGAAACCGGACAGGAAAACCTGCTTAGCCGCACCGAAGAAAAACTGGTGGAAATGAGTAATGGCTGCATTTGCTGCACTCTACGCGAAGACCTGCTGCGGGAGGTAGAAAAACTAGCCAATGAGGGCAGGTTCGACTACCTGCTGATTGAAAGCACCGGCATTAGCGAACCCATTCCGGTGGCGCAAACCTTTACCTATCAGGATGAAGAAAATGGCATAGACCTAAGTAAAATCAGTCAGCTTGATACGATGGTTACCGTGGTAGATTGCCTGAACTTTGTGGAAGATTTTAGCAGCATTGATACCCTGAAGGCGCGTTCCATGACCGATATGGAGGACGATTATCGAACCATTGTAAACCTGCTGACCGATCAGGTGGAGTTTGCCAATGTAATCATTCTCAACAAAACCGACCTGGTGAGCGAGTCTCAGACAGGTATGCTGAGGCAAATGATCCGTAAGCTTAATGCAGATGCTACCATTGTGGAATCAACCTTTGGCAAAGTGCCCTTAAGCAACATACTCAACACAGGGCTGTTTGATTTCGATAAAACAAGCCAAAGTGCCGGCTGGATAGCCGAACTTGAAAATGGCGCTGCCAAACACACCCCCGAAACCGAAGAGTACGGCATCAGCAGTTTTGTGTACCGCACCCGAAAACCCTTTCATCCTCAAAGGTTTTGGGACTACCTCAACAACGATTGGCATGCCAACATTATACGGAGCAAAGGATTATTTTGGCTGGCAAGCCGCCCAGATATGGCCATGAACTGGAGTCAGGCAGGTGGTAGCCTCCGTGCCGAAAAAGCAGGCGTATGGTGGTGCAGCATGCCCTATGCCGACAGGATACAATACGCCGCTTTTGTGGAAAACCAAAAGGATATTGAAAGCAAATGGAATAAGGCGTTTGGCGACCGAGCCACCGAACTTGTCATCATCGGGCAGGGAATGGATAATGATACCATTACCCAGGAGCTACATGCCTGCCTGTGTACCGATGCGGAGGTAAAAGCTATGTGGCAGGGGCAGGAGTTTAAGGATCTTTTTCCTGCATAATCTTGCGAAGACTGATGCAAAGGCAAATGATAGGGCAGTTATTATGGGCAGCCCCGGTACGGGTATAAGGATTTCTGGTGTTGCAAATAGCGATAATGATCCTCGTAGTTCCATTTTTGAAAAGAGTATTTTTTTCGAATGCGGTCATAAACTGATTTTTATTGAATTTCGCAGTCCAATGTACCGCTGCTTCCAATAAAGAAAGCAAGGTCATACCATAAAAATTATCTGACGCGCAACAGCTTGTTTATTTTTTTGCTTTAATCCTTTGCAGTGTACAGGTGCAGGCACAACACATCACTGCCAACCAACAAATGAACAAAAGCTCCTTTAATTAATTGGTTAAATCATGTGAGCGGACGGATCGGGCATTGTGGCAAAAGCCTGATGAGTTGATTTCACTATTGATGAATATCAAAGGCAAAAAAGTGATGGATATTGGTAGTGGTACCGGATTTTTGGTTAGGCTGTAGCAGGCAGGTGCTTACATAAATTGCGGCTGATATAGACAAACGTTTTCTTGCCTATGTTGACAGCGTAAAGGATGCGAAAGCAATAACAGATAAGCAACTTACTTACCGCTTACTGCTTCCCGATGACCCAAAGCTGAGTAAAAGACAGGTAGATATGGTGCTGCTTGTAAATACCTTTCAGCCTATTGAAGACCGGGTGAAATATTTTAGAAAATCAAAAGCAGGGCTAAAAAGTCAAGGGTTTGTGGTGGTAGTCGATTATTTTAAAAAAGACCTGCCAATTGGCCACCCCTTGGAATGAAACTCTCCGCCGATGATGTAATTCGTGATTTGAAAATGGCCGGATTTTCAACATTTAAAACCGATGATACTACCCTTCCTTTTCAATATATTGGTTTTGCGCTGTAAGGTTAGGGGGCGCACAGCGCTGCCATGGTTGCATTGGTACATATCTTGAGGCTGATAATTTATTTATTGGAATGGTATAATTGCACTTCTATTTTGTTGAAACCTGCAGGCATTAAAGCTGGCGAACGGGCTCATTATTTGGATCATAATGGTTTCACCTATATATTTATGCTTTTATTTGTAATTAATCACTTTTAGCTAACGAATTCCATCGTTTTTACTAATAAACAAAAAACGTTTGATCATGCAATTCTCCAAAATGATTCTCCTTTTATGCATTTTTGCATTTGCATACAAGGCACAGGCCCAAAAAATTTTATTGCAAATACCTGGTATTACCTCCGAAGAAGGCGAACCTGTAACCGCAGTAGAATTTGTACTTGAAAATTCCATTGATTTAGGTAGTATATCAGGGGGCGGTGGCGCAGGAAAGGTAAGGCAAAAAACGTTTAAATTTAAAAAAGAGGCAGGGGTTTCCACTTCATCTTTTTTTGATAGTATAGTAAAAGGGACGGTATATGATACGGTTTTATTTAAATATTATGATGCGGCGGATGTGCTTTTTTATATAATCGAATTTGAAAAAGTTTTGATTGCAGAAATGTCATGGTTAAGCCCTGAATGTCCTTCCTGCATTCAATTGGAACATCTTGTTAGTATCGGTTTTGGAAAAATAAGTACAGAAGATAAAATAAACAATATAAAGAAATCGTGGAACTTTATTTCCAATACTACAAACTAAGATATGGTACGCATTACACTTACGCTGCTGGTTTTTGCTTTTGCTGCACCGCTAAAAGCCCAATTGGGCAATGCACAAATTGGGCACACTGATAGCATTGGCATTACTATGCTTGCCAATATCGACCCTGGCCGGGGTACAATTTCACGGTGTCTGCTACCCCAACAATGTGAAACAGGCTGTGCAGTGTATGTTTTTTTTGGCAAGGGAAGCTGGGAAAAAGCCGCCAACTGGCAGCTCGGCATTATACCCCCCAAAAACCTGAGTGCGCTGAATAATTGCTATGAAATATGGATTCAGCCCACTGATAATAAACCTGCTGTAATGCTTTACCCCCAAACCATTGGGCAGGGTGGTAAATTAATCGTTGATTCCGGCAGAACCCTCATTCTTCCGGGTGATCTGTATATTAAAAAATAATGACGAGGCCTTGCTGCTTACAAATACAATATAGCTGTGCATTTCCAACTATTGGATACTTTACATCATTGTGGTTAAATCCGGGCTTTATAAAAATTTAGCAATTTATCCGGCAAGGTTATGCGAAATTTGTAGCCTTCCCCGTAAAAGTGGGATACATCAGTTATGAAAATAAATGACCTCGCTACCACCAACAAACTATTGCTTTGCCTCATTGTTCCCGTTGTATTTTATATACTCAAAGTATTATCTTTCATTTTTGTGCCATTTATGTTTGCGGTGTTTATTGCACTGCTTTTTATGCCACTTATGCGCTGGCTCGATAAACGGAATGTGAAAAAATGGATCGCTCTCATTATTGTCATTGTTGTGATTGTAGGTAGCCTTTTTGTTGTTGTTAAATTGGTACAAGTTTCCGCATTTGAAATCAATCAGGGAAAAAGAGGTTTGTACGAAAAGTTAAATGTCAGAGTAAATGAATTGGTTTTACCTTTTAAAGATATGCTGGGTTTAACCATGGGAGGGGAAGAAAGCTCGATCAAACAACTATTAGAAAGCGAACAGATTAAAGATGTAATTTATGGAAATGTAGGTATTACGTTTAGTATTTTTACCAATACCCTTACCAACGTACTTATGACCTTGTTTTTCCTGTTTTTGTTATTGGCCGGCTCCCTCAATCTGAACCACGTATTTCATGAAATGCTATCACGCAACAAGATGCAGGCCGTGCGTACCTACACCTCCATTGAAAATAGTATCTCCAGGTTTTTAAAAGTAAAAATTTTTGTAAGCTTTTTAACCGGATTGAGCTATGGATTGATCTGTTATTTTTTAGACATCAGCTTCCCGCTATTTTGGGGGGTGTTTGCTTTCGCCATCAATTTTGTGCAAATGATTGGTTCAATCATCGCAGTGGTACTTGCTTCTATAATGGCTTTTATAGAAATAGATACACCCGGGCTATTATTCCTCGCCATCCTGCTTTTTACACTAATGCAGGTAATTTTTGGTTCTATTATTGAGCCGGTTATGATGGGTAAATCATTTTCCATCAACATTATAGTAGTCTTAATGGCGCTGATGTTTTGGGGGTTTCTTTGGGGTGTACCAGGCCTCATTTTATCCATCCCCTTAACAGTACTCATGAAAACGATGTTTACCCAGTTTGAGGGCACCCGAAAGATTGCGCTGTATATGTCGTAGCCGGAAGTCGGAAAGACGGAAATAAATTCATGTAGGAATTGACTATTTTAGATTGGCGAATGTTTACTTCACCTGATGCTCCAGCGGTTCACCTGCTTCAAAATCATTCACATTTTGTATAGTCACCTGTGCAATTTGGGTAAGGGCTTCATCCGTAAGAAAACCCTGATGGGCAGTTATTTATACATTGGGAAAACTCATCCATCGCAATATCACATCATCCTGAATAATGTCTTCGCTCAAATCGTGGAAAAACACTTTTTCTTCCTTGCACGTACACATCAATACCAGGTGACAAAACTGTCCGCTTTTAAGAGCCTCACTGTAGCATGTGTAATCTATCAGGCCATCACTGCTTGTGTTGATTAGCATTGCCCCTTTCTTTATAGTGCCAGGGTGGTTGCATTTATCAGGTGGTGGGTAACATTGGTAAGCGGGCAAGGTAGCGATACAATATTACTTTGCGCCAGTAATTCAGCAAGAGGATGGTAGCAGATATAGGAACCATGGATACTGACAGTGATAGGAAGTGGTACGTTTGATTAACCAAAGAAAAAAGCCAACCAACGTACCTGCGACGACTGCCAAAGGCACACAAAGCAGTACCTATTTTGCTATGTATTTTACAAGAGAAATTTGATTGAGATTGTGGCGCCACTGCTGAAACCTACTACAAATAATTTTAATGATCATCATTATAAACCCCTGATGCTGAGCAATGCCAGAATATCTTTTTATTTGAAAACCCCATTAGCTTAAAGATAATATTTAAGTGGTTCAACCAGAAAGATACCATTTCCTTGAGTTGCAAAGATGGGCAGGCATGGTTATGGGGTTAAAAAAACAGATAATCAGTTAAAAGGAATATTCGTAGGATATGGGGCTGCATCTTAAATGATTTTGAAATGGATTCATTTTTCTTGTTCATCAGGGAGTTATGTCAATATCATATTGCTGTAATAATCCGGGCAATCCATCTGTAGAGAAACGCGCTTTTTTTATCCGGTTTTTTTCAGGATGGATAACATAATGTATGGCAGTACGAAAATCTGATTTTTCAAGATTTGTATTTTCAAAAATAGCCCTAACAAGATCGCAATGATCAAAAATAGAACCATTTAGTTGGCTTTCAGTAAAATCAACTTCCAGCAGGTTTGTGTTTTTAAAAACGGTCTTAGGGATTTTTGTGCCAAAAAAGTTGCTATGGTTTAGCTGACAATTGATGAACGAAAAGGAAAGTCCGAATGCCTGACAAGTATCAAAATGAAGCCCGAGCATTTTACAGCCAATAAATTTAATTCCATTCAAAACAGTCTTGTTCAGTTTTGCCATGCTCAGGTTACAGTCTTCAAAACTGCAATCAATGAATTTGTATCCTGAAAGATCCACACCCGAAAAATTGCAATGGCTGAAATGACAAACTTCATATTCACCTCTTTCCAGTGGTGCAATGGAAAAGTCTTTGCCCTCATAAGTTTGATCGGACAGGTAAATTTCAGGCATGTTTATTTTAACTTAAATGGTAATTGAGATAAATATGATTTTGGTCAAAGCATTTTAGTAAAGGCGTTCATTTTTTTCAATCATTTTTTCCATTTGTTTCCGGGTCATTTCTCCCGAAAAGGTTTCTACTCTTTTACCATTTTTAAATACCATAATGTAAGGCAGGGTATTAAAATTATACGCTTTCATCAGGCTTAAATTATCGTCTGCATTGATGGTTACAATCTTTACGCGGTCTCCCATTTCGGTTCGCATGCTGTCTAGCGCCGGCACCATCCGTTTGCAGGGTGCGCACCATGGGGCATAAAAATCTACAAAGGTCACTTTGCCGGGATCAATCATGGCTTCGAATTCTTTTTTGGGCATCCCGGTAATGGGATCAAAGTCCTTTCCCTTTTTTACTTCGAGGCCTGCAAGTTTCCAATTGATAATCCCTCCTTTCAAGTCATATACATCTTTAAATCCTCTTTGCCTGAGCATGGCAGCAGCATCGGCACTGCGAACCCCGATAGCACAGAACACGAATATGGGTCTTGAAGTATCAAGCCGGTCAAGCATCGTTACAAAGGAGGAATCGTAAAAATCGAGGTATACCGCATTAGGTAAATAGCTGCGATCAATTTCCTTTTGGGTACGTACGTCAAGCAGCAATGCGTTAGGAGTATTTTCGAGAGTCTGTTTAAAGTCTTTTGCCTTTAGTTTTATTTGTGCCGCAATAGGAGCAATCCCCGCTAAAAGTGTGGCGGTTAAAAACAGGTAGTGCAGAAAATATTTTTGAAGAAACATAATGAAAATGATGATAGGTTTATACATTTATTTTTACGGATGATTTCGCTATTATGCATGCGTTAATCATTCTTAAATTGATTTTCTGTTAACAATTCAAATACACTTTCTACCAATACATTTACTACTCTTTTAAACAAATTTCAATTTTATCAAACAAATTTGTCTTTTGCTCTTAATTATCTTTTGTCTTAAATCCTTTGCGCAGATTGATAAAGGTAATACTTTATTTGGAGGCAATTTTAGCTTTGGTGGATATCAGAACAATCAAGGAGGTCAGCAGTCGAACAGCAACACCAGTTTACAACCTTTTATACAATTTGAGTATAAGAACAACCGCACAGTAGGATTCGGGCTCGATTTGGTGTAGTCGGTAATTGATAGTACCTCAAAATCCCCCAATGGCCAATTCAAAATAAGGCAATTTTATATAGGTCCTTCAGTTCAATTTACCCGGTACCATCCGCTAAAAGGTAATTTTGGTTGGTTGTTGCAAGAAGCGGTAGGTTATGGTTACTCTAAAAATCGAAATGAAAGCGGGAATGTAATAACAAGGGTTAGCAGTTCCTCTATAAGTGGCATTGTTTCTCCCGGAGTTTATTTTGCTGCCGGAAACAAGAAGCAATGGCTTCTGCAAGCTAAAGTTGTAAATGTTGGTTTGGTCTATAGCAAAAATTCGGAAGATTTGGAAAACTGGTCTTTCTCAACAAGTCTTTTTCAGTACTACCGGTTTGGATTTGCTTATATTTTTCGCAAATAGTTCATGAAAGGTTTCTCAATCTTTTTAAATCTTTTTGAAAACAGGGATTCATTAATAATTTCAAGTGATTTTTTTTGGAAAAATGACCTTTATATTTTTTTCCTGAAATTATATTTAATAATACAAAAAAGATAGCGTACCCAAGCTTTTATTTTATTAGTATGGTTTATCTCCGAGAGTTATTTGCAATATTACCAATAGAATTCTCTTGGTTGTTTTTTTAAAATGGCCCGGTTTATTTTTACCCCGTGACACAATATACGAACTTTGAAAAATTGTTTTGAAAGCCAAATACTCATTCCACATTATAGCCAATTTAGTGGATAGAATAAGCAGCACCGTTTGAAAACAAATAGGCCGTCCCATTTTAAAAGGACGGCCTATTTTTATTTTGTTATCAGGAAAGATTGATTAAAAACAATACTTATCGGCGGCAATCAGTTTATCTGCAATTCTTCTTCTTGCATCTTTGCTGTTAAAAGGGCCATATTTGGTAAAGCGTTTTAATCCCAACAACATCATGCGCTGCTCATCGCCGTCTGCAAAAGCGTTAATTGCCTCTTTACCATTTTTATTTACACAATCTACAGCATCATTCAGGTATATCCGCATCATGTCAATAGAATCTGCTATATCTATTTCACCACCAGCGTTGTAAAGCTTTATTGCCCGCAGCAGGCAACTTTCAGCAACAAAAGTTTTTATACTCATGTCCGCGATGTTCATCAGAATTTCTTGTTCCTCTTCTATTTTCATCATCAGTTTCTGAACCGCAGCTCCAGATACCATCAATATGGCTTTTTTCATATTGGCTACAGCCTTCAGTTCTGCTGCAAAATACCCTTCGTCTTCGGCACCGAAATCGGGTATGCTCATCAGTTCCTTTTGAACCGCCATAGCAGGTCCCATCAGGTCTAGTTTACCTTTCATGGCTCGCTTTAGTACCATATCTACCGTCAGCAAACGGTTTATCTCGTTGGTACCCTCATAAATACGGTTGATCCGGCTATCACGATAAGCCCGGCTGATCGCATATTCATCGCTATAGCCGTTGCCCCCATGTATTTGTACCCCCTCATCCACCACAAAGTCAAGCAGCTCGCTACCATGTACTTTCATCATAGCACACTCAATGGCATACTCTTCTGCGGCACCTAGCAATGCTTCAGCAAAAGTTTTTCCTTCTTCCTGTAGTTCGTGTTCTTTATCCTGTATGTATTTGCTTGTGCGGTACAGGGCACTTTCGTCAGCCCAGCAACGTACTGCCATTTCAGCGAGTTTGTGCTTTATAGCACCAAATTGTGCAATGGGCCGTTTGAACTGTTCGCGGGTATTGGCATATTGCACCGCTATGTTTAAAGAGCGCTTGCTACCACCAAGGGCCGCCGCATCTAATTTCAAGCGACCAATATTTAATATGTTGAATGCAATTATATGCCCCCGGCCAATTTCACCCAATAAATTTTCTGCGGGAACCATACAGTCCTGAAAATACAACTGAACGGTGCTTGATCCTTTTATACCCATTTTACGTTCTTCGGGTCCCTGAGTAAAGCCTTCCATGCCACGTTCAATAATAAAAGCGGTGAATTTGTCTCCATCCACTTTGGCAAATACCGTGTAAACGTCGGCAAAACCGCCGTTGGTAATCCAGCATTTTTGTCCGTTAAGGATATAGTTTTTGCCATCTTCGCTCAATATGGCAACTGTTTTTGCACTCAGGGCATCACTGCCGCTGTTGGGTTCAGTAAGTCCGTAAGCTCCTTTCCATTCGCCGCTAGCAAGCTTGGGTATATATTGTGATTTTTGTGCCTCTGTTCCAAAATACAGAATAGGCAGTGTACCAATTCCTGTATGTGCAGCCATAGCTACGCTAAAGCTGTAACCGCCTCCAAGTCCTTCGGCTACAATCATGCTTTCTATAAATGGCTTGCCAAGTCCGCCATATTCTTCGGGAATGGAAACACCCAATAAGCCAAGTTCGCCGGCTTTGTCCATAAGCGATGGCATCAGCCCGGGTTCCATTTTATCAATACGATCCACCACAGGAATCACTTCGGTATCCAGAAACTGCTGGCACATATCCATGATCATGGATTGCTCTTCGGTAAAATCACCGGGAATAAAAATGTCAGCTGGATTCGACTCGTGAATCAGCCATTCTGCCCCTTTCAGAGCTTTTGTTTTGGTTGTAGTGGTCTCCATATGTTTTTTTGTTTTTAAATAGTATAGAAAAAAAATCAAGCAATATTTTATCAGGCATTTATTTTGCCACGGCTGTTTCTTCCATAACGCCGTGTAAATTTTCGTAAACCTGCTGCAACACCCGTTTGGTTACTTCAATATCTTCAGCGGGTATTCCTTCCAATCCTTCGTTCAGGGTAAGGTTGGCCAAATCCATGGTTTCATCGCGTAGGTCTTTGGCGCGTTGGGTTAAAAAAACGAGGTTGCTCCTTCTATCAGAGTCACTTGCTACCCGCTGCACCAATCCTTGTTTTTCCAGGTTGTCTACCAGTCGGGTAATACTTGGCTTGTCGCGGAAGGTTCTGCTGCCCAGTTCCTGTTGATTTACGCCATCGTATTTCCACAGATGAACCAAAACACTCCATTGTTCTACCGTTATATCCAGTCCTGCTTCCCGAAAATACTTTTGCAGCCGCCGGGCCAGCGCCATATTAGCCACCCCGGTGATAACGAAATATAATTCTCTTCTTTTAAATTGGTTGTTATGCATATAGTTGTTTAAGCAACTATTCAAAGATAAAGGGGATTTAAGCTAAAAAATGTAAATTTTTCAAAAAAGGAGTTTGAAATGGGAGATTTTAATCATTTTTTTACTCTTTTTCTCAAAACGACGGATAGTTGAGAACTTGTTAACGGCAAAAAGCGTGAATCAGCTTTTCTTTGTTGTATGATTTTCGAGGGCATTACGCTTTTATTGGGGCTGGCATATGCTGGTATTTTGATGTATTATCGATATGGCTGGTTCAGGGCACTTAACAATCCTATGGTAACAAAGCTCACAGATAATACTGTTTTTGTGTCGGTATTGGTGCCAGCCCGAGATGAAGAAGCAAATATTGATGCCCTTTTGCAGAGTTTGCTTGGTCAGGATTACCCGAACGATCTTTTTGAAATTATTGTACTGGATGATGCGAGCACAGATGATACAGCAGCTATGGTGGCAAAATATGTTCTAAAGGATTCAAGGGTTCGTTTGATAAAACTTCCGGCTGAAACAGGGGTGGCGGCGCATAAAAAGCGGGCGATTGAAAAAGGGGTAGGGGCTGCAAAGGGTGTGTTGATTGTATGTACCGATGCAGACTGTACCCATCCAAAGGAGTGGATTTCTATGCTTGTACATGCTTATCGGGGAGGAGAAAATAAATTTATAGCGGCGCCAGTCGTATATCGCACGCAGCCCAATCTGCTTTCTGTTTTTGAAACCCTTGATTTTATGACCCTGCAGGGTATTACCGCAGCCTCGGTTAGTACGGGGTTGCATACCATGTGTAATGGGGCCAATATTGCCTACGAAAAAAAGGCTTTTGAAGAAGTGGATGGTTTTCGGGGTATAGATCGGTTACCAACCGGAGATGATATGTTGCTGATGTACAAGATCTACCAAAGATATCCGGAGGGAATAGCTTATCTGCTTCATCCACATGCAGTTGTGCAAACGGCAACAGCAGGCTCTTGGTGGGCTTTTTTCCAGCAGCGTATCCGGTGGGCAAGCAAGGCGGCATTTTATGATGATCGCCGTGTATTTAGAATCCTGCTTTTGGTTTACCTTTTTAATGCCTGGATGCTTATGTTGGCACTGGGTGCTTTATGGTATGCAAAACTTGGTATCCTCTTCGGGGCAGCCTTGTTGGCAAAAACAGTTCTTGAACTCGTTTTCCTTTTACCGGTTAGCAGCTTTTTCAAAAAAGAGCATTGGATGGTGTGGTTTCCCTTGCTTCAGCCCATACATATATTATATACCATACTAGCCGGTTGGTTAGGTCGTTTCGGCGCTTATGAGTGGAAGGGCCGCGTCATCAAAAATAAATGAGCCAATTATTGGTTTAGAGATGCCCTTTACCTATGCTACTCTAAAGGCTCCTCAGCATCAGCTTCGAGGTCAATCACCTGAATATTTCGGCTAAAGCTCTCCTCTAATGAAATAAAAGTCTCGGTTCTTTCAATATATTTTATTTTTTGTAACTGATCGTGTAGTACGCTACGTAATTGAGCAATGTCTTTACAAATAATTTCGCAGAACATGCTATAGTTCCCTGTGGTATAATTAAGCCTTACAATTTCCGGAATTTTTTTCAGGTCTTGCGCTACACTATCATACATAGAGCTTTTTTCAAGATAAATACCTAGAAAAGCAATGACATCATATCCCATCTTTTTTTGGTCTATAGAAAGTCGGGTTCCTTTGGCAATACCGTACTCTTCCAGTTTTTTTACCCTTACATGAATGGTTCCTGCACTGACCTGTAATTTTTTTGCCAGGTCTGTGTAGGATATTTCAGCGTCCTCCATCAGTTGCTGAATGATTTGATAATCTAATTTATCTAAATTAAGTTTATTGGCCATCATGGTGTATTTATTGAATATTTGACAACTAAAAGGCTAATTTATTGAATGATTGCTAAATTTTTCAATTTTTTATTGAAAAATTTGGAATTCTTAATTAAGGGTCCTTATCTTTGCATCTGCAAACATGGAACTGTTTGTCCTTTTTGATTGTATAAAGTTCTTATATGTTCCCGTTTGCAAATTAAATTTCGCCTAATTTAAGGTACAATACATTCAGCAAAAATGTAAAAGTACCGAAGAAATTAGTTACGGAACCTTATAAGATCTTAAAAATTGTGGGGTGATGAAACTTTGGCAGACATGCCCTCTTGTCTCGAGGGTGGAGATCAAAGGATAAACACTGCGTAACGCCGATTCCGTCTGCAGCGGAACCGACTGGGGTTGACCACCTTAGCGGCCGGAATAGCCTTCCGACACACGATGCGCAATGGCTAACTTCTCCGTGGAGGTTCGATCCCTCCCCCTACAGCTATAAAAAAGCCCGGATTTTACCGGGTTTTTTTATGCTCAATAATGAGTACACCTATCTAATGTAGTTGCAAAGACTAATGCTTCACCCTTAGTCTTTTTTAGCTTTCGTTTTGGAAAACGGATATTGCCTCCTCAAAAAAAGGTAATTGAAAACACCTTATACCTTATTGGAAAACTTAGGCTGAATCAGGCAAGTTTTGCCTCAACAAGCAATTTCTTAAGCATCTTGGGATCAAGGGGTTTGGAAAGTATATCGATGATGCCTTCCATGGATTTCGCTTTTTGAATATCGCCTGAATCAACCGTTGAGGATAGCATAAATATATGGTATCTTTTCTGCATGCTTGGTTCAAATTCCTGAAAAGCTTCTACAAATCCAAACCCATTCATTAAGGGCATCTGTAGGTCAAGCAGTATAATAAAGGTTTCGTAAGTGTTTTCGGTTTGAATAAACTGAAGGCAATCACGGGGGTCTAGAAACTTTCTTATGGATGCAGCCATCTGATTTACTTTCAACATTTTTTCGTTGATGAATAAATCGAGGGTACTATCGTCTACCAATAAAAAGTTATGTTGCTGATCCATTATTTAATTTTTTCCAGGGATCGAAATAATAAATTTCGTACCCTCCTTTTCTACCGACTCAACCTTTATTTCTCCAAGGAGTTTGTGAACGGCTTCCTCTACAATGTACAATCCTACTCCTGACCCGCTGTTCATTATGCCTCCCCGGTAAAACATTTTAAAAATGTTTTTCAACTGACTTGTTGCTATACCAATTCCATTGTCTTCAATGTTGATGGTACAGCCCATATTTAAAACCTCTATTTGAATATTTATTATAAAATCTTCTTTAGCAGGATCCTGGAATTTTATAGCGTTAGAAAGGAGGTTGTTTAATATTATTCTAATTTTAATAGGATCTGAGTGAAAAACTTCTTCCTGAATAATGTAAGAATTAAATATGATTTTATCAAAATTAGGAAGATATCTCATGGTAGCAAGCACTTCCGCTGTCATTTTTTTGAAATCGATGGATTCTTTTATCTCGGACTTATTGCGGGTATTGCGATAGTAGTCGATAATATTGATGACAAAAGAATCCAAACGGAGAACAGATTGCTGTATGAGGCTGAAATATTGTTTCAGCACCTCTACTTCATTTTCTACTTCCGAAAGATTTACAATACCGAGAATGGACATTAATGGAGCCCGAAGGTCATGCGAAGCACTATAAATAAAATGATCAAGTTCTTCGTTGGCTTTTTGCAGATCGAGATTTTTCTTTTTCAGATCTTCGCGGGTTCGGAAGATTTCAAAACCAGTGGCAATCGCATTTTTTACATAATCCGCGTCCCAGGGTTTATCTATAAACCGAAATACTTCTCCCCGGTTGATGGCGTCAATGGCCGCTCCGATATCAGTATGTCCGGTAATGAGGATTCTGATTTTTTCGGGATATTTAATGCGGATAATTTCAAGGAATTCCACCCCGGTCATGATGGGCATCCTTTGGTCTGCCATTACTATGGAGATATTTTTAGTATCCACCATTTCAAGCGCCTCAGCAGTATCTATGGTGGTATAAATATTGTAATCCTTCCTGAAATTAGCTTTAAATGAATAAAGATTATGCTCTTCATCATCTACATAAAGTACATTTATTGGAAGGTTTATATTCATACAAATCCTCAGTTCAATCCTTCTTTTTTAATGGGAAGTGTTATCGCAAATTCAGTTCCTTTATTTTCTGCAGTATTGAGTTTTATGGAACCTCCGTGTGCTTCAATAATCTTAAAGACGATTGATAATCCAAGACCCGTTCCTTTACCAACCTCTTTTGTTGTAAAGAAAGGCTCAAAAATACGTGATTTAACTTTATCCGGGATACCAGATCCATTGTCCCTGATAGATATTTTTACATTATACTCATCTTCAAGGGTTGTGGTGACCCAAATGGTAGGTGTTTCCTTGGGAGTAGGATTGTCAAGCACAGCATGAATGGCATTGGTAATGATATTCATAAACACCTGATTGAGCTTGCCTGGATAACATTGCACATCTGGCAGATTGCCTAACTCTTTAATAAGGGTTATATCCGGGTTGATCTGATTGTTTAAAAGTACAAGGGTAGATTCCAGCCCTTCATTGATATTGACCACATTGAGATCATGGCTATCAATTCTGGAAAATATTTTCAACCCTTTCACAATTTCAACGGTTCGTAGTGATCCGTCTTTCATTCCGGTAAGCAGAAGGTCTATTTCTGTCTTAATATAATCAATATCCAGTTCTTCTTTATATTTATCAATCCGGTCCAGTTCTGCTCTTAATTTGGCATCATCTTCAATGGTTTTCAATTTTTCGTATTCATTCAGTACATCTAATACATCATAAATATCGCGTTGCAACGGGCTGATGTTTGAGCTTACAAAGTTAATAGGGTTGTTGATTTCATGGGCTATACCAGCAGTAAGCTGACCAAGTGAAGCCATTTTTTCCGATTCAATCAACAACGATTGGGCATCCCGGAGTTTATTCAAGGTAGCGTTCAGCTCTTGATTGCTCTTTGTGAGTTTGCTGGTTCTTTCATCAACCGTTTTTTCCAGAATTATGTTTTGATTGTTGATTATCCGTTCGTTTTCTTTAGAAACATCAAGTGCCCCTTCCTGTGCTGTTTCCCTTTCACGTTTTAGGGTGTTTATTTTATCTGCAAGGGCTATGGACAAAATTAATACTTCAATAGCGGTTCCACACTGCATGGTATAATTGGTAAAAATATTATATGGGAGAATATTGAGGTTCCGAAGACTGAATAATACCAACCCAACCAACAGTATGGTCCAGGCAACAAGGAATATTTTAGCAGGCCGATTGCCTTTGATAGATAATTTCAAGGCCATTAAAAAGGCCAGAATGGAAGCTGCTGTTCCTCCTACATCAATCATGCGGTAGCTCAGAATATCAAATCCCAGCATTCGTAATACAATGGCTGCTCCATAAGGAATAATAGCTAGTCCAAGTAATTTATCCAGGAAAGGAGTTGTTTTGCTTGAGTTTAAAAACGATTTAGCAAAAAAGATCCCAAAGATACCTGCAAGTGCAGGGAAGTAGATATATACCTGATTATTTAAACCGGGCGCATTAGGCCAGAAATATTTGAAGGTATAGCCAAATAAGGTGGTTTGAGTAAGCCCTATAAATAGGATGTAGAGTACATAGTATAAGTATGTTTCTTCTTTTATTGAAAAATACACAAATAAATTATAAAACATCATAACAAGTAAAACGCCAATATGAATGCCCGTAATAAGTTCCCTGATCATAGAGGTTTCCAGAAAGGAAATAGGTTCATAAAGGATCAGAGGAATGATGGCAAGTTCATTGGTTTTTAATTTTAAAAGGTATTCCTTGTTTTTGCCAGGAGCAATACGGAGACTAAATATTGGATTGGGGTGTTTTATACTGCGGTCGTAGAAAGACTGACTGCTCGAAATGGTTTCGTCAAAATAAGGTTTGCCGGCTACAATTTCGTAAAAATTACAGGTGTCCCACATAGGAATACCAAGTTCAAGGAGCAATTTTTCATTATTATTGTTATTTCGCACCTTCATCTTAACCCAATAAGTACTGCTGGTATTTCCAAAGTTGGGTGTCTCCCATTTGCTTTTAACAAAATTGGAAGAAGTATTTGCCTGCTCAGGAGACAGTGTACCGGTTTTGTCTTCTAATATTTGTAAGGAGGTACCCAACAATATATTATTCCCGGTAAATTCTATTTCCTGTCCAAAGGAAATAGAATGGGTTAATAAAGAAAGGAAAGTAATCAGGTAGAAATATTTTTTCATACAAAACAAAATAAATTAATAAAATAGGCCTAAAGGTTTTTTTTGGACATTTGAATCAAATTGAAAAAAACTTTAGTAGTCAAACGAAAAAAACCCTCTTCTAATTGTTTTATAAACAATACAAAAGGGAGACATTTTAAATTCAGCATGATTTATTTCTGCAAGTTCAGGTTTTTATCACGCTGTTACACTCTCAATTTCGGTAACGTAGGTAATACTCATATCCCCTTTTGGTCCCGCATCGGTTGCTTTATGGTTGGGCATATCGCGCAGGTGGTAAATCTTTTCCCGCTCTACCGCTTGTGCATTGGGTAACCCGTGAATATCCTTAATGATTACCGAAGTGGCAATCAGACCTTCTTTTGGATAATGAAACCGGCCACCGTTTCCAATATCTCTCAGGGTTTCGAAACCAACCCGTGCGCAGTTGCGATAAGTGGTAGGAGAACAAAGCCCTAAAAGATGATCTACCCCTACCTGATTACAAATAGCCACGCCTACCCGACCTAGATACATGCTTCCGATTCCATATCCTGCCACTTCAATAGAGTTAAATAATCCGGAGAATTCTGCAATTTTGGCATCCCCAAAGCTATCCATATAACGATGAATGCTAGGGTCTACCCGCGAAATAGCTTCTTCCATTGGCAGGGGTAAGGTTGTATTGCGCACCTGTACACGACAACCGCCAAATATTTTTTCATCATCTTCAGAGGTAACTATAATCACGTAGGTGTGGTCGTCGTACACCCAGTCGTGGGTAGCCGAAGTCACTTTGGTTACACCATAGGATTCCAAAACCTTTCTGAACCCGTCAACATATCTCAGACTTGTATCTGTATCAGTGGATGAAAGATATGCTCTGATTTTTATATTCATACGCTACATGCATTGGGTTATGCTCCCCAAAATAGAGTTTCAGTTAATGGAAGTCTTAATGCTTTTATTGGAACTTGCGTCGATTTGCCTATTTTATACATAAATACCTCCGCACAATTATCTTGAATTTTTGTAATTTCCTGAAAGTTTTTTCTAAGGGTAACAATTTTTTCTTTTTCCATTGCATCTAAACCCTCTCCATTCCCTTCTGATAAACGGGGGAATAAATAAAATGGGGAGATCAGTGGATGCATATCCAGATTGAGTTCAGTAGCTTTTAGCCAAAGGCTTTCCATAGCCCTTCCTCCATCAAAAAACTTTTTCCTTCCGCGGCCACCCTCCAGAATAATAATACCTATTCCTGCTGAATCCATTACTGATTTGATGGTTACCTCAATGAGTCCCTGCCCACCGTCAATTTTATGAAGTAGTTTCGCTACACTCGAATCTTTTATCAGCATGAGTGCAGCCATTTCTGCTGGTGCGAGCCCTAATGTTCTAATATCAATACCATCTTTCGTTTGTTCGGCATGTTCGGGAGTCCATCTCATTTCCCGTTTTACGAAATCCTTATGTCCGTCTTTATTTAAAAGCCTTATTCTATCACAGCCACCAATAATAGCTCCTAAGCCATATTTACTTTTTTCATCATCGAAAAAATAATGTTTTGCACCCAAAAAATTGACAACAGAATTATTCAATTGTTCAATTACTTCTGAAGAAAGTCTTTCGTTTTTCATGGGGTTCCTGTTCGTACAACGGCTGTTGATCTGACTTACCAGTTCTGGTTGCGAAACAGTTTCAAAGACAAATCCCTTATCCGTTTCTTTGAAAAAGCGAAAAATAGCAATGATCCTGCTATTTTCTCCTTCAGGAAAGGATTCGATAGAAACTTTAAAACCAAGGGCATGTGCTTTCAATAGGAGGTTTTCAGCGGCACCACCAAAAGTAATATCGGAAGCTATATAACGATAATCTCCAAAACTGTCACTACGGGCCACATCATGCAATAAAAACAGCAAGCCATTTTGATACACCCATTTCCAGGGCTGATCATTACCGGTAGAAGGCCCCTGACAAGCAGCATTTACCATTTCTTCAATAGCTTCCGATGAAGGTTTCACCCCTCCCTCAAGGTTGGAATGATTTTTAATCATGGCCAGTGCTTCTTCCTCCATCAAAGGGGGAGGAATATTGCTGATTTCTTCTGATGCTTGTTTTTGTTTGTCGCAAACCAGCGATTCCATGTCAACATAGAACCGTCCGGAATCAGTAAATTGACCCAGAAAAAGCCTTCGGGAGGTATCGGCCACAACGGCTCCACCCAAAGCTACCGCACTGGCAAGCTGTGGCCAGGTTCCTATACTTTGACCAATTTCGAGTAAGGAGGCTCTCCCCCGAACCGAACCTTTAAAGGCATCAGTTAATTTCAGAACAATTGGAATTTTTTGTTCCATTGTCAATTGTCCCAGTTTTTCCGGATTGATTTGTTCCCCAAGACCATGCAAAATCGGGCGGTCGGGTTCAAGGTCAAAACGCTCCACATCCAGCATACCCCGGTCACTCGTTTCCATAATAACCGGAATTTGTAAAACACGAGCTGCATGCCTCGCTTTTATTTTTATATCGAGTCCGTCACATTCGTCAATAAGCAAATCGAGTTTACCACCACCTGTCAAAAAATCTTGAATGTTCTCGTCTGTAAGTCCTTTGGTAAAACATTCAATAGTAATGAAAGGATCAATTTCGGCAATTTCCCTGGCAGTTACCACGGCCTTATTCACCCCGATATTAAAAACTCCGGTTTTAATCCGATTCAAATTGCTCAGATCGATCGTATCAAAATCCGCCAGCTTCAAATGCCCTACACCTCTTTCGGTAGCAAGGGTCAGGGCAACGGCATGCCCTACTGAGAGACCAATAATTCCAATACGTTTTTGTATAAGTTGATTTTGTTCGGCGGGGGTTATTTTGTGTTGGTTTCGGCTTGTTCGCAGGGCTATAAACTCTTCTTTCTTAAGCAGGTGGACCATTTTCTGAAGCCAGGGATACCAAACCCAAACCCCTTCTTCATCCATATTGAGGTTTTGTGACCATTCCCGATAAAGTTCCTCTAATGCACCCTCAGAAAGATTCTTTTGGGGATTTTGAGTTTTGAAAAGCTCTTTTTTCTGGTGTTTGAAATAGTCAGATACCGAAGCTTGAGGGAAATCTTCCATCAATTTGGTGAATTCTCTCTTTTCTATATCCCTTGTGATATTTAAAATAATAGGTATATATGTGCTTTCTATTTTAACCATAATAATTTCACCTTATCCGTTTTCTTCCTTTAAAAAGAATAATCCGCATCAGGATTTTAATATTTTAAAATTCAACCATTTATTAATTTTCTTATGTGAAATTCCCTTCTGTTTTTTTTATTTATACATCCAAGCCCTCATTCCGCCTGTCTAGTCTTCAAAAAACACTTTAATTAGTAAGTCCGTAAACGCCTGAAAATCTAAAAATATTTTAATTCTCTTGAATTTTATTCAATAAATTAAAAATATTGTTCGTTATAGGTAATGACAAATTAATTGACTTAAAAATTTGTTTAGTTTTTAATGATCCCAATATTAACAAATCGTGCACACTAAACAATTTTTTTTGAACATTTTTGAAAATTTTTTTTCAAATTGGCAATAAGAGTTGAATATTTGCTATAAATATTTTTTAGACCACTCAATAAAAAGTAAAATATTCAGTTAATCCTTGAAATTATCCGCCTCTGACCTCCTGCTTTTATTGCTTTCGCGGGGGATTGGCAGAATAAAACAAAAGTTATGGTATCGAACGAAAAATTTAATGTACTGTACGTTGATGATGAATTGAATAATATCAATTCTTTTAAAGCCACTTTCCGGAGGGATTTTAATGTTTTTATTGCCTCCTCCGGCAAGGAAGGTCTCGAAATCCTTCAAAAGAACTCGATACCCGTTATTATTACTGATCAGAGGATGCCTGAAATGACCGGGGTAGAATTTTTGGTAGAAGTTCTTAAATTTTATCCGGAAACTATCCGGGTCCTTTTAACAGGCTACTCCGACTTAAATGCAGTGGTGGACGCTGTGAATAAAGGCCAGATCTTTTATTATGTAAATAAGCCATGGGATGAGCAACAGTTGCGTATCATCATTAATAATGGCTTTGAAATCTTTTCGCTCCGGGAGAAAAATAAAATTCTCATGGATAAGCTGATGATTTCTAATGATCAACTCGAATTTTTGCTACGGCAAAAGCTGATTTCCTAGAGAATCCTATTTTTTTTAATAAATTTTTGCAGGGTTTAGCACAGGCTTCCCTGCTTTTTTATATTCTGATCAAGTGCAGAATCCTTGGCTTTCCTTGAAATTGAAATTTCTTTCAACAAGCTAAAGAGTCAGATTTTGATGGGTCTTTTTGTTATTTCTGGTAAAACTCCGTATCAAACTGATTGCCAATTGCGGATTAATTCTGAAATTGCATGCATTATGATCGCCACACAATTAAACCTTTTTGGTAGTATTCCCAAGCCCCCTGCTAAAATTCTGGAGGATGAGGAGGATACTGATTCCAAACCGGAAGCATCCAAACCGGAGGAAACCATAGATGATTCTGTTGCTGCTGAGGAAAATGTGTATTCGGAAGTTGTGGAACCTGTGGAAGAAAAAAAATCTAACCCTTTACCAGAACCCAGTCACATCAGTGTGATGATGCCAAGTGAAGGGATTGCAAATCTTGGAGGCAAGGGTATTTATGTGCTACGTCCTCCTGAACAGACAGTTATTCCTGAAGTGATCCTTACCGTTGAGCAAACTGAGATGCCAATTGTTGATCAAACCGTTCTGCCTGCCGTATCTGAAAAATTGCCTGAACTGGAACCAACCGAAGATGTTGCAGATCCAAAGGCAAATACAGATGGTTTGTCTATTGAAATAGAAGAAATCTCAATTACGGAAATGGACTCATTGTATAATGAGATTTTGCCGAACGAATCGGTTGAAGAGGAAATAAATGAAAATCAATCGCCTGCTGCTGCTGAAACAACGGACTCAGAAAAAGTTGGAAGCACCGATTTGGAAACTGAATTTATTCCTTCCCAAGTGGAAGCAGAAAGTGTAAACCCGGGTGTCTGGCCCGAAAGAGGAGAATCCCTTTCTGAATTACCGGCTTCGCAAAAAGGAGGATTGAGTATTCCGTCCGATGAAGAACTTTTTAAGCGGCAATATTATTCTATGCGGGATACTGCCAATATGTTTGGAGTAAACCAATCCCTGCTCCGTTTCTGGGAAAATGAGTTCTCCATTTTGAAGCCTAAGAAAAATAAAAAGGGGGATCGTTATTTCAGACCTATTGACATCAAACACCTGCAATTGATATATCACCTGCTCCGGGTGCGTAAGTTTACCATTGAGGGTGCGAGGGAATACCTTAAAAATTCTAATCGGGCGCTCGATAATTTTGCGCTTGTGGAACGAATGGTACAGCTAAAAACTTTTTTACAAGAGCTAAAAGTGAACTTGTAGGAGCTTAGTGATTGATTGCCATTATTATTTATGGTATTTTAAAAAAAACAGGACTTATGAACGCAACTAAATTCCTTGGAGTGATTCTTGTCGGGCTACTTAGTTTTCAGGCAATGGCACAAACTCCTTATCCAATGTATGAAACCTTGCCCGATGCGGAACAGAAAAAGGTTCTGAAGGGTTTTATTACCAAATCCCAATTGAGTGGGGATCCTGATTTTGCCTGGTATGGTGAAACACTTAAATACTTTAAACCCAATAAAGAGGCAGTTGCCACTATTGCAGAAAAGGCTTATGATTATCAGATTCTTTTATTTCTAGGGACATGGTGTCCTGATTCGCATCAGATAGTACCGAAATACCTCTCTACCCTCGAGGCGGCTGAGTTTCCTGAACACCGTATGGTGATTATTGCCTTAGACCGGCAAAAAACAGGGCATGGCAATTTACAACGGCCACTCAATATTGTGAATGTACCTACTATTATGGTGATGAAAGATGGGGTTGAAATAGGGCGTATTGTAGAGTTCGGAAACGGTGAAAGGGCTGATTTGCAATTGGCTGCTCTCTTCGCAAAGCCATTGTCTAAATAATTATTTATCCGGGAAGCACGTAAATACGCAACCTGCCATCATTTCCTAAAACGTATAGGAGTTGATTGTGTACCCGTATTTTTTTTGAATCAAGCAGATTCTTCGGCAAAGATTGTTTTTTCAGTTCAAGCTGACCAGGTTGATAGTAAACCAGGCCCTCCTCATCGGTAGCCACAATACCTTTGCTGATTCCATGGAGGTTTTTCCACCCGATAAAAGGAATCATATTTCGGTAAGCCCCAAAATAATCCATTACCAGCAATCCGATATTGGCATCATACGCGTATAGATATTTGTTGTAATCTTCCAACTTATAAGGTTGCAATGGTTCATTAAAAAGCACCCTGAAGTCATTAGATTCGAGCAGAAGTTTCCCTGCCTCGTCTACTTTTTTGATTTTGCTGTCTAGTTCGTCAAATATCCAGATATTGTTATCATAGCTTTGTGTAATGGCGCTTACCTGCAGGATGCCGGCTTTTCGCAGGTCGAGTGTGCTGCGTACATTCAGGAATCGGTCGAGTATCTGTATGGTGTTGAAGGCTTTGTAGAAAAGCAAAACCTTTAGCGGGTTGCTTACATCAATACCCTGTAATGGTCCAAAGCGGCGGATGTCGTTGAAGAGTCCTACGGAATCAAAGTTCTGATCCAGTTTTTTAAGTTGCCCGTTTGCCCCTATCAGATAAAGTTTACCAAGATTGTCTACCTCAAAATCCAGCAGACTGTCTGCTATCATTTTTTTTACGGGAAGATTTTGCGAGGCAGTTTGGGCGGATGTAACCACTGGTACAGCCCATAGTAGAAACAAAATGCAAAGGGCCATCCAACTTTTCGTTATATCGGAAAACCCTGTCATCCTGTCTCAAATTTTTTCAACTCCATTTGTTTGCCATCCCAAACCGCATAGGTAAAATGGGTAATCCAATCGCCGAGGTTTACATATTTGCTTCCTTTTAGTAAAGGATGTATTCCGGGTACGTGTCGGTGTCCATAAATAAAATAGTCGAAATGTTCCTTTTCGAGCACCTCCCGGCTATGGATCATCAGCCATTCTTTATCGTCACCCCAGAATTCTTTTTCGTGATTGTCGATTGATTCGCGGCTTTTACGGCTGAAAAAATTGGCTAAACCCATACCGATAGCTGGGGGTAGAATCCCAAAAAGCCACTGGCAAACGGGGTTTCGGAAAATCTTTTTTAAAAACTTATAGCCATGATCTCCGGGTCCGAGTCCATCACCATGTGCAATATAAAAACGAGTTTCGTTAAAGGTGAATGTTTTTTCTGAAAAATAGATGGGGATATTAAGTTCCTGCTGAAAGTAATTGCGCATCCACATGTCGTGATTTCCTACAAAAAAATGAATGGCTATACCGCGGTCTGTCAATTCAGCGAGCTTTCCAAGGATACGCACATAACCACGTGGGACCACATTTTTATACTCGTACCAAAAATCAAACAGATCCCCTACAATGAAGAGGACCGAAGCATCAATTGACGCCATATTGAGGAAACGCAGCAGTTTTTTTTCCCGTTCCATACTCTTAGCAGCATTGGGAGCTCCAAGATGCACATCGCTGAGAAAATAAATTTTTTGACCGGGAATCAATGCTGTCATTTGGCAATATTAAGGCAAATATGCGGGTGCTTTATTGTGCGTTTTTGGATTGAATGTACTCCAAAACATCGCCACTTTCCACAACGGGTTTGCCAGATACATCACCAGTATACCAATATATATATGCCTTCATGGAAGAACCGTTGTCGAGCATCACATCTGTTAGTGCTCTTGTGTATAGCGAGGTCTGATCATAAGAGGCATCCACCCCCTCATAATCATCAAGCTGAGCAATGGCATAATCAAATTCATCTTCGTTGATGATCTCGTAAAGTTCGCCAATAATTTCAAATTGTTCTTCACAGGATACAGCAGCAGGATATTCCCCTAAATCGTACAGCCGTCCTTTGGCTTTGCCCTTGCCTAGAAGGTTAAAATACTTGGTAATATATTCATAAGCGGCATGGTTGAAACCCTGCCGGAGCGATCCGTAGACAAACAATTGATAAATAGGTGCTTCCATGTGTGTAATTTTTGTTGGAGTTTACTGCTATTGATTTAATTAATATGCAAGCAAAGACCGCTTTCCCACAATAGCAGTTCATAGGGCAAGGTAACCATAAAAAAGGAGTTGCGAAAAGCAGAATTGGGTTTTACGGGTCAAAAATCATCCTTCCACCAAAAAGCAATATACTTCTTTAGGACCGTGTACACCTGTAACCAGTGTTTTTTCAATGTCGGCGGTACGGCTTGGCCCGCTGGCAAAACTTATAAAGGAGGGTAGTTGATTTCCGTATTTTTTCTGTAAAGCTTTCAATGCGTCCTCTATATCAGGAACAAGTTGTTGGGTGTAAGCTACTGTAATATGCACCGGTGCATATACACTGGCAGTTCGTCCTTGCGTTTGGGCTGCACTTAGTACAATTGATCCGGTGCGGGCAACCAGCATTTCGCAGGTAGTGATGCTCACATCGCAACCGGCAAGATCGGAAAACCAGTTAAAAGGAAGCCGGTTTCTTAAACCTTCTTCCTTACAAAATATCTTGTTCCATTTTTGCTGCTTTGTAAGCAGTGTTAGTTGGTTTAACAACTCTGTATCATCAAGACAATATACAAATTTGCCTTGCAGCGATACAAACTGCTCTGCAAAAACAATATCAAGGTCTTCGGAAGACCGATTAAAGATTTCTGCATGCTGATTTAAATCAACAAAAGGCTTTGCAGTGGGTACCTGCAAAGCCTTTTTTATTTTATTCAGTATTTTTTCTCTGCTGTTTTCCTGCATGAAATCAACCTGCTATTTTTGTTTCATTTATCACATCGTCTTTGGGAGAAACCACTTCGTCTGTATTTTCTGCAGATCCATTTAAAATGCCATTGTGTGTAATAGCTTTTTCAGCATCTTCAGGAGAAAGTTCTTTCCCTATTTCCTGGGCGGATTTTGCATGGAATGCCTCAGGTACTTCGTCAATTACATGTACCGGCTTTTTCTCACCATAGGGACGTTTCCCTATGAGCGTCTCTACATCGCTTTGAAAGAGTACCTCCTTCGACAGCAATTCCTTCGCAAGCTTTTCTACTGCTCCGCGGCGTTCGGTAAGCAGCGCAAGTGTTCGCACATAGGCTATACTCACTAGTTTACGAACCTCTTCATCAATCAGTTTACCGGTTTCTTCGCTAAAAGGCTTGGTAAAAGTCTGATCCTGAGATGGATCATGATAGCTGATGTTGCCTATTTTATCGTTCATGCCATACACGGTCACCATGCTGTATGCCATCTTGGTTACCTGCTGTAGGTCATTACTTGCTCCGGTACTTATTTTGCCAAAGAATATTTCTTCCGCAGCGCGTCCACCGAGGGTCATACAAATCTGATCGATCAACTGATCCGTATTGTAGAGATATTGTTCCTTAGGCGTGTACTGAGCATAGCCCAAAGCAGCGCTACCTCTTGGTACAATGGTAACCTTTAGCAATGGATATGCATGTTCGAGATACCAGCCACAAATTGCATGTCCTGCTTCATGGTAGGCAATAATTTCTTTCTCTTCGGGGCTGATGATTTTATTTTTCTTTTCCAATCCGCCTATTACCCGGTCAATGGCATCCTGGAAGTCTTCCATATCCACACCTTCTTTATTTTTACGGGCAGCAATCAGCGCGGCTTCGTTGCATACGTTGGCAATATCGGCACCAGCAAAACCAGGAGTCTGTTCAGCAAGCTTGTGAACATCAAGGCTTTGAGAAACCTTAATAGGTTTTAAATGCACCTTGAATATTTGCTCTCTACCAACAACATCCGGGCGGTCGATAGTAATCTGCCTGTCAAAACGACCCGGACGTAATAAAGCGGTATCCAATACATCGGGCCTGTTGGTAGCTGCCAGAATAATAATTCCGGTATCACCGCCAAAACCATCCATTTCAACCAATAACTGATTCAGGGTATTTTCCCGCTCGTCGTTACTCATCATGGCATTGCGTCCTCTTGCTCGTCCAATGGCATCAATTTCATCAATAAATATGATACAGGGCGCTTTTTCACGGGCTTGCTTAAATAAATCTCTTACCCGGCTTGCACCTACACCTACAAACATTTCCACAAAGTCCGATCCGCTCAGGCTGAAAAAGGGAACTTTTGCTTCTCCGGCCATGGCCTTGGCCAACAAAGTTTTACCTGTTCCCGGAGGTCCTACAAGTAAGGCTCCTTTGGGTATTTTGCCGCCAAGTGCCGTATATTTTTTCGGTTGTTTTAAAAAGTCAACAATTTCCATCACTTCCACCTTGGCTTCGTCTAGCCCAGCTACATCGGAGAAAGTTACATTTACTTTCAAATCTTTATCAAACAGGGTTGCTTTGCTTTTACCGATATTAAAAATACCTCCAGGTCCACCGGCACCGCCGCCGCCGCCCATTTTGCGCATCATTACTACAAAAAGCAGTACAAATAAGCCAATAGTTACAAGTGTATTGATTACTGGCCCAAGCCATTCTGCTTCATCTACAGCTTCCGAAGCCAATGTAGGCAACGTTTTGGTTTGTTGAAATTCCTTCAATTCAGAGTTCCAGCTATTCCAGTCTGTGACTTTAAATTCAAAATGAGGGCCTGTATCGTTTCGGGTAATCCCCTCTTCTTTATATTTCTGAACATAAAAATTCCTGGATAGACTTGCTGGTTTTATATAAACCCGCACCAACAGCTTATTACGAACTTCCACGATACGAGAAATGTCGCCTTTGGCATACATTTCTTCCATAAAGTCCTTTTTGTTAGTCTTTATGGCATCGCTTCCGGGTCGGAAATAATTAGTACCGATTAGTACAAGGACAATAATGGCATAAATCCAATAAATACTGAATCTTGGCGGACGGGGCTTGCCATCTCCCCCGGTACTAGGTGTACGCTGAAATGGATTAGACCTTTTATTTTTACTTTCTTGTTGATTTTTTTCTTCTGGTAACATGTTTATGTATTCGCTCTTAATAAAATTATCTATTTCAATCAGTTATAATAAATGATTTGATCAAAAGTTTGTTGAAGGCGGCTACATTTAACATAAAATGAAACTTTTGCATCTTCACGTTGCTCTGATGTAGTATGATTTATTTAACATCTTTATGTTCTACTATGGGTGCATCACTCCACATTTCTTCCAATTGATAAAACTTTCTTGTTTCGGTTTGCATTACATGCACCACAAGGGTTACGTAATCTACCACAATCCATTTGGCATGCTGATAACCTTCCTGCCTGTGGGGTATTTCACCGCAAAGTGCTTTCACTTCATTTTGAATGGAATCGCCAATTGCTTTAACCTGATTGGCGTTGGAGGCCTCACATATGACAAAAAAATCCGAAACTGCTTCCGGAATTTTACGCAAATCCAGCGAAATAATATTTTCCCCTTTTTTTTCGAGGATGGCATTAATGGCCGTTTTGAATAATTTGGATTGCCTGGTGATCTTATCAATTCCTTTTTTGCGGCCTTCCACTAGTTGCAATGAACTCAAATTTCGAATTTTTTAATGATTTACCGTTAGGGAACCTGAAGGCTCCCGATGTTTACTGTCTATATTCGCTGCTAAATTAGATAATTGTAGTGGTATGTATCACCCAATCGCCCATAGCTTTCACGAATTCACAACAATAGATAGTACCAACTTGTATGCCATGAACCAGATTCATGCAGGATTGGCGAAACATGGGGAAGTTTATTTTGCTCATATGCAGGCAGCTGGCCGTGGACAAAGAGGCAAACAATGGTGGTCCGTTTCGGGGCAAAATATAGCGATGAGTGTGGTATTAGATAGCTCCAAACTGAATGTCAGTCAACGTTTCAGACTAATTGCTGCCGTGGCATTGGCAGTACTCGATTGGCTGAAAAATCTGGCACCCGGTAACTGGCATATAAAATGGCCGAACGATTTGTATTTTGGTGACAGAAAGGCAGGTGGCATTCTTATTGAAAATATCATGAAAGGTGGAAAATGGAGCTATGCAGTAGCAGGTATCGGCATTAATATGAACCAACACAGTTTTCCTGGCCATTTACCCAATCCTGTTTCGGTTCGGCAAATCAGTGGAAGGTCGTATGTATGTGCTTTCGAAGCGAAGGAAATGTGTGTATTTATAGAAAATAGATGGAACCAGCTTTTTGAGGGGAAATGGCCTGTTATTTTAGAAGAATATAACGAAAATTTATATGGTAAGGGTGAAATTTTCCGACTAAAAAAGGATTCAGTTACCATCCCCTGCCTCATTCAAGGTGTAAACGCACAGGGTTTTTTGATTGCTGGCGAAAACAATCAGTTTCAATTCGAGTTTGGTGAAGTACAATGGCTTTTATCCGTTTAGAAGCAGTTATTCATCCGGGCTATTAGTCTGAATGGGATGATGACTTATTTTTCCTTTTTTCCATTTTGGAGTATAGTAAAAAAACAGCCGGGTGGTATGATTCATATCATACTGGAAACCGGTAAACTTTTGTTGGTAAACCATCATATATCCAAAATCAAAACTCCAGTCCTTTGACATTTGCTGTTTGATCCCGATAAAAATCCTGTTTTGGTCGAAGGCATTGTATAGCACCGGTTTGCCAAAATGCACCAATAACTCATTGCTAAGAACCAGCTGAGGAACCCATTTGTTTTTACTTACCGGTATGGTAGCACTCAATAGATAGCGTATCCGGTTTGTAAAACGCCAGCGCCCGCTTGGTTTGTCATTTACAATAATTTGTTGCCAGCGCTGCTCATTTCGAATACGGCTTACGAGGTTCACGTTTCCAACTTTGTTTACTAATATAGCTTGTTGATAAAGCCGGTTTTCATTTGAAAAATTTTGCCAATCGCTACGGCTTGGTGCAATCCACATATGGCCATACCCTACTGTAAGATTGAAATTTGGCAGTACCTGATATTGTAGACCGGCACGCAGAAAATAAAAACTGGGGTCTTGGATGAAATTATTGCGCCGGATATGGGCATCAGCCACCAATCCCCATCGGTCATTAAATTTCGTAGTGCTGTTGATAGAGGTCCAGAATTGCGCTTGTTGATTTACCTGCCGAGGCGGTAATTGAGCACTTGTTATACCCACTAGCAAAGTGGCCGCTACTAAAAACAAAGCTCTCCTAAAAATCGGTGTCAGCCTGTGAGTTAAAAATTCTTTTTCTATCTCTTTTCCTATCATTTGCCTTGTGTGAATACTACGCAAAGCTAAACCCTTTGATAATGTTACCCGATGACATTGGTCATCAAAAAAAAAAGCGGTTTTTTTGTATTTAAAACCAGAAACGGATCATTAAAAAGCCGGCGGCTATGGCGGTACCAATGGCGGCAAAACCCGGTAACATAAAACTGTGATTGAAAACGAAACGTCCGATCCGGGTGCTGCCTGTTCGGTCAAACTCAATAGCAGCCAGCAAGGTGGGATACCCCGGCAATACAAAATCGGCATTTACCGCAGGAAACATGGCTAACAGGGCGGGGTTGGCAATGCCTAAGGTTATTCCTAAGGGCATCATGGCTTTGGTAGTAGCAGCCTGACTAAAAATAAGCATTGCCATTAGCAAAATGGCAAAAGTAAAAGTCCAGGGGGCAGCAGCGGTGATATCACCCAATGCCGCCTGTATGGTTGCCTTATGGTTGAGAATAAAGGTACTGGCCATCCATACCACGCCAAATATACTTACCACAGCTACCCCCATGGCAGTAAATAAGCTGGTTTTAGTTACTAAGGCGGTACTGGTGCGGGTTACTCCCATTATGACGGCACTAATGCTGAGCGTTACCGTGCAGATGACGGCTACCATGGTCAGCGTTCCATCGGCTTTAACCATGTAATTAGCCGGTCCGGCAGCAAAATGAGGCAACCATTGAGGAAAGGCTCCGGCAAAAACCACCAAAGCAATAGCTGCGCAAAAAAGAAGGACGGAAGTTTTTGCTCCTTTTTTTAAAGTTTTACAAGACGGGTCAGAAAGGCGGTCAACGCTTATGGCAAAAGCAGGGTCTTTCATTTTTTCCAGAAAAAGCGGGTCTTCGCTCAGGTTTTTTCCTTTTTTATAAGCTACTAATGCCCCGGCCACCACGCCAAGCAAACCTGCCGGTATGCCTATTTTCAGCACATCTAAAATGGTGATAGCGGGCCCTGCGGGATTGGCTGCCAGAATAGTAATCAGTGCTGCGGTGGCGGCACTCATGGGGCTGGCGGTTAAAGCAAGATGCGAAGCAATTACCGCAATGCTGAGTGGGCGTTCAGGACGGATCCGTTTGTGGGTGGCTACTTCGCTGATAATGGGTAATAAAGAATAAACAATATGCGAGGTACCGGCAAAAAGACACAGAAAATAGGTGGTAAAGGGTGCCACAAAAGTGATGCGGGATGGGTTGCGCCGGATAATCCTTTCGGCAATGCCTATTAGGTAATCCAGTCCACCTGCGGCCTGCAGTACTGCCGAAGTGGTTACAATAGACAGGATGATCAGCATCACATCAATGGGAGGATCGGCCGGACGCATGCCAAAAACAACAATAAAAAGAAACATGCCTACCATGCCCATTACACCCAACCCGATACCTTTCATATTGGCCCCAATCATAATGAGACCGAGCATCAATAAAAATGCAATCCATATCATGCCGTAAACATAGGGGATAATTGCAGCCCGAATGAATCAGTACACAATATTTTTTCGCTGGATATAGGCATGCCAGTAACAATAGGCTGCAATCGTGCGGTAGGGCGTATATTGTTCCCCCAATGTTTCAATTTCATTCAGGGTCATTTCCGGCGCCTCGTGCAGTAGCCGCACACTATTTACAAGTGCAACATCTCCAACAGGAAAAACATCGGGTCGCTTCAGGCAAAGCATCAGTACCACTTCGGCCGTCCATGGTCCTATCCCTTTTACCTGCATCAATTGCTCTTTTACTTTCTCATCCGGGGCATCTGTAAGCGGTTCTAGCTCGAGTATGCCAGAGGACACTGTTTCCGATAAGTGATGCAGATAGCCAGCTTTTTGCCGGCTTACCGAGCAGGTGCGTAAGGCTTCTCTATCGAGTGATAAAATATTTTGAGGGGTTATTTGCCCAAGCCTGTTTTCCAGTTTGTTGAATGCAGCTCTTCCTGAAGCAAGTGATACCTGCTGTTCCAAAATAATTTTTACCAAGGTTTCAAAATCAAAGGGACGTTGAAACATGGGAGGCATTCCATAGGTTTTTAAAATATTATCGATAACGGGATGTTTTTTTCCCAGTTCGCGGCATATTTTGGCAAAATCAGCTTTTGTAAATCGTGTTGGTTTCAATTCTTCTTTTTAAATTGTTGAATGGCTGCCCGGGTAAATTCGCTCAATACAAGTTTGCCACTAATGGCGGCTCTTTCTTTTAGCAAATCATCCCAATGATCGGTCCCTTTCCAGAAGGTTTTTTTCATTTCCCGGATAGCATCAGGGTTGCTATGGGCAAGTTTGTCGCTAAGCCGGGCAATGGATTCATCCATTCCTTCGGTGTTGGGATGATGTTCGGCATAAAGCCCTTTACGTTTTGCCCAGTCACTGTTGCGCCACATGGTAGCATCAATGGCCAACTGGGTGAAAGCTGAAGTGCCTAGTTTGCGCTCTACAGCCGGGCCTACCACAAAAGGACCAATTCCAACTGCCAACTCGCTGAGTTTTATATCGGCACCTTCTACTGATATTGCATAATCGCAGGCAGCAGCCAACCCTACACCGCCTCCGGTGCATTTGCCATGGATACGGCCAATGATAAACTGTGGGCATTTGCGCATAGCATTGATTACGTTGGCAAACCCGCTGAAAAATCTAAATCCATCTTCCCAGTTTTTAATAGCCAGTAACTCATCAAAAAAGGCTCCTGCACAAAAAGCTTTTTCGCCGTCTGAGCGCAGTACAATTACCCGGCATTCTTTATCGAGTGCTGCACTGTGAAAAGCTTGAGTTAATGCCTGAAGCATTTTAGCAGGCAAACTATTGCTTTTGGGATGAAAAAACTCAAGGGTGGTTATACCCGCTTTATGGGTAGTTTTTAAATAAGCTTCGTCAAAATAGGTGATCATAGGAAAGCACTACTGGTGAGTATTAAAGAACAGGTCAAAGATAAAGCGAAACGTTTCTCAGGGGATGTAAACTATAAAAGGGATAAAAAAACGGATGCAGGATCAACTTTTCTCCGGAATAATTGCCATGCGGTTTTTATCTGCCAGCCATCGCATGCGGTAACACATGGTGGCCGTATCGTACAATTGCCCAAGCAGTTTGTAATTTACCACCAAACCTACACCTGCTCCAATACCTGGTATCATTTGAAGGAGTTTGGCAAGGTCGAGGTAGTCGCGATAGTCCTGCTGAAACTGATACCAGTCGAAGTCGATGGTACTTGCAGGAATGCTTTCAGGAAAATGAGCCCAAATGGCAAGATGGGTGAGGGTGTTTTTTTTTCGCATTGGGCTGGGAAAAGCAAGTTGAAATACATACAAGAGGTAAATCCTTTCGCTTAGTTTGGAGGTATCGTACCCATACATGGAGGCGATATCAAATAGAAATTTGAGTTTGATGGTAAGCAATGCCGGAAAATCGGCCATTGCTGCCAAAAAACCACCCCAACCGGTAATGCCACCTTCTGCAGCGGCAGTGGTTCGGTAATATTCCATCCTTCGGGCAATGGCTGTTTCCCGGCTTTCAAGCGAATCGCTTAATAAAATAGGGGGCTTTACAAATTCAGAGGTAAACAATACCATTTCCACCATTTTGCGGATAATGGTTGTGAGTGCATCGTGAATTTTTTGCGGGATGAGCCGGTTGATTTTATTTTGTATGTTTTTACTAAAGCGGCTGGTTTTGCTGTGGGGTTGCTCCATCTTACGTTGCCAGGTCTGCAGTTTGCGCCATTGTACCAATTCGTAATGCGAAAAATCTTTTTTATTCATTTAGGTAAAGGTAAAACAGGTACCCTGTGAGTGGTTCGTTAAAAAAATATTTCAAGAAAATTAGCATAGATAAATCACCAATTTACTCTTCATTTTGCTGCTCAGAAGCCAAAAGCTTTAAGACTGAGTCTCTTTCATTGGTTCCCGTTACTTATTTTTACAGCAACCACTATGCATCAATTACCCAATTTAATCACAGATCTGGCCCTTATTTTGGGTGCGGCAGGTATTACTACTATCCTGTTCAGGCGCTTAAAACAACCAGTTGTACTTGGCTACGTACTGGCCGGATTAATTGTGGGGCCAAATTTCAATTTGTTTCCCACGATAAGCGAAATGAAGGGGATACAAATATGGGCCGAAATAGGGGTAATCTTTTTGTTGTTCGCATTGGGTCTTGAGTTTAGTTTTAAGAAACTGGCTAAAGTAGGGGCTTCAGCAGGCATTACGGGTATTTGGGAGTTGAGTGTTATGATGACGATTGGGTTTTTAACAGGTACAGCTTTGGGCTGGTCTAAAATGGACAGTATATTTCTGGGGGGGATTATTGCCATCTCCTCTACTACCATCATTTTCCGTGCTTTTGATGAAATGGGATTGAAGACCCGCAATTTTACCAGCCTTGTAATGGGCGTGTTGATAGTGGAAGACCTTGTAGCTATTTTGCTGCTGGTATTGTTAAGCACCCTTGCGGTTAGTCAGGCTTCTGCAGGTTCAGAAATGCTTTTTGCCTTACTTAAACTGGCATTTTTTCTGAGTCTTTGGTTTTTGCTTGGTATTTTTCTTTTGCCTACTATATTAAAAAAGGCAGCTAAATGGATGAGTAGCGAGATTCTTCTGATTGGAGCTATTGCCTTGTGTTTGGGTATGGTGGTACTGGCCGATGGGGTCGGGTTTTCTGCCGCGTTGGGAGCCTTCGTTATGGGGAGTATTTTAAGTGAAACCATTTTTGGCGAAAAAATAGAGGAGTTGATTGGTTCGGTAAAAAATCTTTTTGGAGCCATATTTTTTGTATCGGTTGGGATGTTGATTGATCCTGCGTTATTGCTGGAATACATTGGACCAGTCTTGTTGTTAACGGGGATTGTAATTTTCGGGAAGCTGTTTAACGTAACCTTCGGGGCACTGATTGCCGGGCGCCCACTGAAACAGGCTGTTCAAGCGGGAACCAGCATGACGCAGATCGGGGAATTCAGTTTTATTATTGCCACGCTTGGATTGTCGCTGAAAGTAACCAGCGACTATTTATACCCTATTGCCGTAGGGGTCTCAGTCATTACCACTTTTACCACTCCATTTATGATCCGGTTGGCAGATCCTATTCATAGGTTTCTGGAAAATCATTTGCCCCAAAAATGGATTACCGGGCTTAACAGGTACAGTACAGGATCTCAAACCTTGCGGGGAGAAAGTGATTGGCAAATCGTATTCCGGGCATATGCGCAATTGATGCTTTCCAATTCAGTGGTCATTATTGCCCTGTTGTTGTTGAGCAATTATTATTTAAAGCCTTGGTTTGAAGGCATGATAGAATCGCAATTGGTGGCGCATTTGCTGGTAAGCACCGGTTCACTGGCGGCCATGGCACCTTTTATCTGGGCGGTAATGGCAAAAAAAATTCAACGTGGAGCTTACCGGGCACTGTGGCTGGATAGTAAGTATAACCGGGGACCGTTGGTAACGCTTGAGATAGGGCGCAATCTGCTCGGGATTTTCTTCATCGGAGTTTTACTGGGTCAGTTTTTCTCAATCTGGGTTACCCTGTTGGGTACCTTGATTTTTACAGGTGTGGTTTTGTTTTTTTTCAAACAGCGGCTCGATCTTTTTTACCATCGGATAGAGGACCGGTTTTTATCAAATCTTAATGAAAAGGAAAATATCAAACCTGCGCAAAATATATTGACACCTTGGGACGCTCACTTGAGCAAAATTACGGTAAGCCCTACTGCCTTGTTTATAGGAGAGACACTTGAGAGCATGCAACTGAGGGAGAAATATGGTGTCAATATTGCATTTATCGAAAGAGGAAATAAGTTGATATCCGCTCCCGGGAAGGATGAGAAATTATATCCGTATGATGAAATAGGGGCCATTGGAACGGATATTCAGTTGCAACGATTTACAAAAATGGCGGAAGCAAACGAAGATGTATTGAACCCGGAAACAGAAGCCATTGCCGAAGCCATGAGTCTTGAAAAACTGGTAGTAGATGAACATACAGGATTGAAAGGGTTATCTATTCGGAACTCGGCTATCCGCGAAAAAACGCAGGGACTGGTAGTTGGAATAGAGCGAAAAGGTCAGCGGATATTGAACCCTTCTTCTGATACTGTTTTTGAATGGAATGATGTGATTTGGCTGGTAGGAGATCGTCGTAAAATCCTTGTCCTTTCCAGGCAACCTTAAATACCCTTCTGTAAAATATTTTTCCCTTTTTAGGTAATTATAACCCCTCTTTGTATGGTAAAAAATGATTTTTTATTGGTTTTCGTTCTTGGAGCCTTGTTGTTGGGATGCAGTACACAAAAAGCAGTTACTTCCCATCAGGAAAAAGATATTGTGGTGAGCGCACTCGAAGATAGTTTGTACGGCGCACATCTTGGGGTAATGGTGTTTGATCCATTGAATAAAAAGCTTATAACAGGATACAACCACCACAAGTATTTTGTACCGGCGAGCAACACCAAATTGATGAGCCTTTATGCAGGTTTGAAATATTTGCCGGATACACTGTTGGGTTTACAATACAAGGATGCCGGGGACACGGTGTACGCCTATCCTACAGGTGATCCCACGCTGGGTATGGCAGAGTTTAAACAGCAGCCGGTTTTGCAGTGGTTGCTACAGCAAAAAAAGCCGGTTGTCATCTCTGTCTCCAATTGGCGGGCCGAGCGTTACGGACGGGGATGGAGCTGGAGCGATTATCAGGCAAATTACCAACCTGAACGGAGCGCTTTGCCTGTATATGGCAACCTGATGCCGGTGCAATTGCGGTCGAAGGTTAAATTTGATTCAGCCGTTAACCTCACTTCTGAAAAACAATTACTCACCATGACCATGGGTCCGGTCAGTGGTGAAGGGCTAAAATTAAAAACAGATGGGGTGGTGTTTCGTAAATCTGGAAGCAACCGTTTCCGGATTAATCGGGATTATGCCGGAAATAGTTTTTTAGTGGAATATGCCCCTAAAGACACCGTAATAGAAACAGAGGTTCCTTTTGTAACCAATGGAATTGAAACGGCCTTAAGAATATTGCGCAACCTGCCGGCAAATGGTTCAGATTCGCTAAATATAATTGCCTCAGAAAGCTTATCGGACAGAATTAATTTTAATAAAGCTGCCTTAACATCTGTGTGGTCGCAACCGCTTGATAGTATGCTGAAACCCATGATGCATCGTAGTGATAACTTTTATGCAGAGCAAACGTTGCTGATGGCGAGCAATGCGTTTTTAGGATATATGAGCGACCGGGATATGATTGATACGCTTTTGAAAACCGATTTAAAAGATATGCCTGACAAACCTGTTTGGGCAGATGGAAGCGGACTTAGCCGTTACAACCTGTTTAGCCCGGCAGATTTTGTATGGCTGTTGGATAAACTGAAAACGGAATTTGGCATGAACCGGCTGCAAACCATTTTACCCACTGGTAATGACGGCACATTGAGAAACTATTACAAACCGCTGGAAGGGAAGATGTTTGCCAAAACCGGAACTCTGAGCGGGCAGGTTGCTTTAAGCGGGATCCTATATGCGAAGTCAGGAAAGATGCTGATATTTTCGGTACTGGTCAACAACCATAATACAGAGGCAACAAGGGTACGAAGATTAGTAGAAAAATATTTGCTGAAGGTTTGGGAAGCAAACTAAAAAAATATGAATACAAGCAGAGTATTAAACCTCTGCCTGTATTCATAAAACATGCATGTTTAATTTAATCTGAAAGTTACAACCTGAACCACCTTTGCATTTACTTTCCTTTCATTTTGTACAGCAGGCTCCCACTTGGGGCCATCCTTTATTACCCGTAGGGCCTCTTCCCCTAAGCCATCACCCGGATTTATCAGAATTTCAAAATCAGATAAATTTCCTTCTTTATCTACTGTAAATTGTACAGAGGCTTTTCCTTGCGTGCCTTTATCCATAGCTGCAACCGGATACCGTAATGTTTTCTGCAAATGCCTGGTCCAGCCTTCTTGTCCTCCCGGGAATTGGGGCATTTGTTCAGCCACGGTAAAAACTTTTTTTGATTCCCTGGTTGAGATTATAATCATCCCATTTTTGCCTTTAGTGCCATAAACGGAGGTAGCGCTTTCGCCCTTTAATACTGATATGGACTGGATGGTATTCGGCTCAATGCCATCCATTTCTTCCTTTGAGATAATCTTTCCATTCAGTTCATAAAGGGGCGGTTCTTCTCCATTCAGTTGTCCCTTTAAAATTACTGATGCTTTTTCCTCTGTTGAGGAAGACTTTCTGCCATAGCCATAAACGATGACTTCTTTTGGGTAGATTGGTTTTTCATTATTTTGAGAGTAACTCTGGTGCTTGGGAGTAATTTTTATTACACCGTTTTTACCTTTTTCACCATAAGCTGCAATGGCTTTTTCTCCTTTTAAAACATCAACTGACTCAATATTTTCCACGTCAATTTGTTTCATCTGCTCTTTGGAAATAACCAATCCTGCATATATATACAAAGGATCTCCATTATGAATGGAATTGTCATTCAGTATTATTCCATTGCCTTCGATGGTAGAGGGAACCGGCGGGGTTGGTGGCGCAGGAGGAGGCGGTGGTGGCGGAGGTGGTGGAGGAATCGGATATCCCTTTTTAATGGCTTCCTCTACAGGCATCTTGCGAACAATTCCGTTTTTAAGCCTTATCGTTACGATGGATTTGCCATTTACGCTGTTTACATCAATGGTCTTGATGCTATCAGGTAAATTAACCTTAGGCGGTGGTGGCGGAGGAGGAGGCGCTTGTTGTGCCATTCCTTTTTCAATGGTTAGCATCAGCAGCAAGCTGACCCCGACCATGGCTAAAAGAGCTGATAACCGGCGCAGGTAGCTGAACTGTGGTTTGTTGGAAGTAGTAATCATTTTTAATCGTCTTTTTAATTGTGAAGTAAATAGTGGGTTGGCCAATGCTGAAGGATAATCTGTATTGATGGTCTTTAGAATCATCTCTGCAAAGGCGGCCCCGTTATGCTGTTCTATGGCTTTACGATCAGCCAGAAATTCATGAATAATGTACAACTCTTTTTTGATGAGCCAGAAAAACGGATTACACCAGAAAAAGATTAAAATTAGTTCTGTAAAAATTTTGTCTATGGAATGAAACTCATGGATATGGGTAAGTTCATGCATCAAAACCCTTTTTCCATGCGGGCTGTCCGGATCCATATCCTGCCTCCAAAACAGCCATTTGAAGAATGAATAGGGGGCTGCGTTTTCTTCGGTTACAATGATGGAAACATTGTCAAAACTGGTAATCTGTCCTTTGCGGTAGGGATTGAAAATGGTACTCCATAATCCTGCGAGTAAGCGAAAGAAAAACACCATACTTATACCAGCAATAACCATCCACACAATGCTTTCGGCTGTAAATAGAGGGGCGGTTTTTGCCACAATGTTTGCAGGCCAGGTTTCAATTACATAAACCAATCCTTGTGGCGGATTATCTGCTGTTATCGAAATCTCCAGCAATGGAATCAGCACACTCAAACCCAAGGCAGCCAATAAATAAAACCGGTTCCATTGATGAAAGCGTTCGTTGTATAATGCCGCCCGGTAATACCCATACAGGATGCCGGAGCAAATAAACATTTTAAGCAGATATAATAATATGGGATGCATGGTTATTAATATTTTTTGTGTACTCTTTCATTAATCAGGACTTGTAATGGACAGCCTTTTTACTCAAGCCTGTAAGTGATCGGCAACATGATGCGTTTTTCAACCGCCTTTCCATTTACCCTTCCTGGCACCCATTTAGGCCCTATTACTATAATTCGTCTTGATTCTTCGCCCAAACCATCTCCCGGATTCTCTACAATTACCATGTCTTTGATAGATCCATCAGTTGTTACGGTAAATGCGATTTTCGAGATCCCCATGGTACCATTATCAATCGCTAAATCCGGATACCGGAGATTTGTTTGAAGGTATTTAGTCCATTCCTCCTGACCACCCGGAAAGGAAGGAAAGTCTTCTCTACCTGACTGTAAGGATTTTGACAATAAAGGAATGCTGTAAATTTCATAGGCTCCATTTGATGCTTTGTCCCCATATTTTTCAATAGCAACTTCTTTACCAAGCATTACATCATAATCCAATGCATCGGGATTCAGATTTTGCATTTCAGTTTTGGAAATGAGTGCACCATCAAGGTAAATTAAAGTGCCTTCTGGTAAATCAAGGGTCTTTACATTTCTAACGGATTGTTTGGCATTTACTTCTTCTGCTTTTACTTCTACCGGATGGGAGATATTCTCTGTTTTATCGGTAGTACAAGCAACCAAAAGTATTGTGCCTGCTGCTATACCAAGGGTAAGAAGCCTTTTGATATAGCTATATTTATTTATGTTGGATGAAGTAATCATAAATAGTCTTCTTTTAATTTGTGAGGTAAAAAATGGATTGGTTAAAGCGGGTGCGGGGTTAATATGTATGCTTTGCAAAATCATTTCAGCAAATGCGGAACCATTATTTTTTTCTACTGCGTTTTGATCGGCCAAAAACTCATGTATGATGTACAATTCTTTTCTAGCTAGCCAAAATATAGGGTTAATCCAAAAGAAGATTATAATCCCTTCCATCACCAACTTATCCAATGAATGATTTTGTCGGATATGGGTTAGTTCATGCTGTAGAATCCTTTGGCCGCAAGGACTATTTACGTCCATATCATTTCTCCAAAATAACCAGCGGAAAAATGAATAAGGTGCAGATTGTTCCTCTGTGAAAACGATCCTGACATCGTATACATGTGATTTGCTGGCTTTGCGGTAATGTATAAACATTTTCAGGATACTGATAACAAGCTTTGCCAGTAAAATAAAACTAATGATACAAAAAGCAATTGCCATCAGTACACGAAAGGAGAGCATAGATGGAGTGGCAACCGCTGTTGCATCTTGTGTGGCATTGTTCCATGGCAATACATCGAGGACGTAAATGACCGGAGCAGGCTGTGTGTTGGCAAGGAGCGGTATTTCTATCAACGGCAGTACAAGGCTGAACAACATTGCTGCCAACAAGTAGAACCGGTTCCACTGATGAAAGCGTTCGTTGTACAAAGCAACGCGGTAGTATGCGAAGAGAATACCCGAGCAGAGCATCATTTTTAGCAGGTAAAGCAATATGGGATGCATATCATTCCTCCTTGTGTTTTAATTGTTCCAATAGTAATTCCAGATCATTAATACTCAGTTTCTTTTGATCAACCAAAAAGGAAACCGCTGTTTTGTAAGATCCATCGAAGTAATTGTTGACTACCTGTCCTAAACTTTGCCGGCTGTAGGCGTCCCTGCTGATGGCTGTTTTGTAAAGATTATTGCGGCCAATGGCTTCGGCATGCACAAAGCCCTTTTCCATCAAAATCTTAAGAATGGTAGCAACGGTGTTGGAGTGGGGTGTGGGGGCAGGCATCGCTTCTACTACTTCTTTTAAAAAGGCCTTTTCCTGCTGCCATAATACCTGCATTACCTGTTCTTCCGCTTTGGTAAGTGTTCTTTTTTCCGTATTCATTTTTACAATTATTATTTCAAAATGTACCTGGCCAAATCATTATTGAAAGACAAATATAACTAAAGAATTAGTTTAGTAACTAAAAATTTAGTTGTTAAGATAATTTTAACAAAATGCCTCCATTAGACTTTCTTGTTTTAAAAGAAGTAAATCGAGGTCTTGCAAACTTTATTAAGATAAATCAGTCGTTCAAGCCTTATATTCTTTCTCAGGCTTTAAAATGGCGTTTTTCTCCAGCAGATTTTTGGAATTTTCGCAGATAGATTTTGAATATACCGTACTCAAAGCCCCTATATTTATGTTCTTTGAACGAATAGTTCCAATATATTGCTGAGAAGTATATTGTCGTAGTCAGGCAATCAACCTTGAGGATATTGGAAATAAACAAGCAACTTCGATGGTAACGATGAAACTGACCCACGGATATGAATTGCTTCATTTATATTAGCCCGTTTATATGGATCAGGTAAAGCCCTTTGTAACAAAATAATTTCCAAAGCTCCCTATTTTTTTCATTCTACAGATAATATCAAATCCTTAGTTTGATTCAGTTTATCAAAAATAGATGAAGCAGCCTGAATGTTGATTACGTTCAAGGTATCACCTGATAATTATTTTTTTTATATGGAGCCATAAACTTTCTCACTTGAAAAATCAAAATCCATTGATAGTATCCTTAATTGCCAGCAACGTAAATATTCCCAAGGGGTTATCTGCTGATTTGGCGGATATGGTTACGATGGCAATATTCTTTGCATACCAGGAAGCCAAAGAATTGTTAGCAGGTTGCCAGCTACCATATTCCCAATTGGTTGGGCCTTTTGACTCAAAAAGATTGTAATCTGCCTGCTGAAACATTCCATTTGGTTTCGTTTTTTTATTCTCAGAAACAGATCCTCCACTTGCAACCAACATTACTTGTAATAAGGGAAACCATTTTGAATAAGTAAAGTAATATAGAAAGTGCCAAAGGATTTATAAGTTGAATTTTTGCCAACATGACAGATGGGATTGTTTTTGGAGTTATGTGAAGGTATAAATTAACCCCAGATTTCTAATTATTCTAAAAGAACAAAATGGACTTTTATCTACTATAACCCCTTCGTTCATTTTAGGAAATAAAGCGAACACCCGAAAATATATTTTTTTGCTGCATGGTTCAGCCAATAGTACCACTGAGCGGGATGTAATACTAAATGCCGTTTGGGGTGAGGATGGGGATTATGTCGGCTTTACACTCGATGTGTTTATATTAAAACTGCGCAAAAAGCTCGAAAACGATGAAAGCCTGAGAATAGTCAATATCCATGGTGTTGGTTATAAGTTGATTGTGAATGGGTAAGAAAACAGGGGCGGATACAGGATGTAAAGCATTTAATGATCGTAACTAACTACCCTGCTCACCTGCCACCCGTTATTATTTTGCTTCCAAATCATAAGGAACTTGAAAGTACCCACCTCTTCCTTTCCATTTTCAATATGCCTGAATTGATGGCTGCCGGTTTCAACGGCGCCAAAATCCTTAATGAGGTGAACTTCCATACTGCCTTCCACAAGGGTTCTTGTAAGCCGGTAGTCCCTTTTAAAAATATCATCGAAATTTTGGATTACGGTTTCTAAGTATAAAAGGCCCCCATTATCCTGGTACCATTCAAGGTCTTGGGTAAAATAAGTTTTAAGGTTTTCAAGGTTTTGTGCATTGTATGCTCCAAATAGCAGACTATCCATTTTTACAATTTCCATTTGCAGATCTTTGGGTGTGGCAGTTACTTTTTTCTCCTGCCCAAAGGAAGCGGAGGCAAATAACAGCGGCAAGGCAAAAAGTATCAGGTTTTTGATGGTGTATGAAAACATTGGCATAATAAAGATTTAGGATAAAGGTATCCGTCTGGATTTATTTTACCATTGTACTTTCCACCAATGGTAAATGCAGGCATTATTCGGTCAAAAAGGTACCCACTACGCTACTTCAGATTTTCTAATATTATCCCAAATGGTTTACATTTCCCACCTTAAACAGTTTAAATATGAAAACGCTCAAGATCCACGAAGACATTTCAATTGCTCAAACCCTGCAAAAGGATTTTTACCTCCCCCCGATTATTTCGAAGCAACGAAAGAAAAAATTTTCGCCAGTATCGGTCAATGTTTATGCCCTGAAAATGGGGTGAGGACTGTTTCGATTTGCCATCCTCTTCGGCCGACTTTGGCCAAAACGTCACCGCTTATTATTACTTCGTTTTCCCCAACCTGATGTTCAACTTTTACCTCTCGGGCCTATCGCTACACGTAGTGGAACCGCTGCAAACCAATCTTACTCGGGTAAGCTTTTACACTTTTGTTTGGGGGCCTGAAAAACTTTATATGGGCAATGATGCAGATAAAGACCAAACAGAAATGTAGGACGAAACTGTAGTGGAAAGTGTACAATCGGGCATTCGTTCACGGTTTTCTTTTTTTTCCGCGGATTTCCGGGATTTCCGCAGATATATTTTGAGAATACCGTACTCGAAGCCCTGAAGGGGCGATTTACAAATGCGTGGGTCGCAGGCCCTCGTTTCTAAGGATGAGGTAATCGAAGCCCAACAGACTTATTGTATGGGAATCGGCTTTGGATTATTTGGCGGCATTCATAAATCACCTTTTTTTTCCGCAGATTTCTGGGATTTTCACAGATATATTTTGAATATACCGTACTCGAAGCCTTGAAGGGGCGATTTATTAAAGCGTGGGTACGCAGGCCCTCGTTTCTAAGGATGAGGAAATCGAAGCCCAACAGACTTATTGTAGGGGAATCGGCTTTGGATTATTTGGCGGCATTCAATAATCACCTTTTTTTTCGCGGATTTCTGGGATTTTCTGGGATATATTTTGAGTGTACCCTGCTCGAAGTTCTGAAGGGGCTATTTACAAATGCGTGGGTCGCTGCCCCTCGTTTCTAAGGATGAGGTAATCGAAGCCCAACAGACTTATTGTAGGGGAATCGGCTTTGGATTATTTGGCGGCATTCAATAATCACCTTTTTTTTCCGCAGATTTCTGGGATTTCCGCAGATATATTTTGAGTATATCGTACTAGAAGCCCTGAAGGGGCGATTTATTAAAGCGTGGGTTGCAGGCTCTCGTTTCTAAGGATGAGGAAATACAAACTCCCTCGCTTCTCAAAGCAATCACCCAAAAATTTTCTCCAGATCCATCAGCCGGTAGCTTACATAAGTGGGTTTACCCGATGGGCTGCTGTTGGGGATGGCGCATTTAAATAACTGTTCCAGTAAACCCCTCATTTCTTTTTCACTCATGTGCCGGCCAGGTTTTATGCTTTGTTGCCAGGCAAGTGAACGAATAAGTTTTTCGCGTTTGCTGAATTTTACTTCTGCGTTAAAATGCTTGAACTGATCGAGTATCTGTTCTATCGCTTTTTGTTCATTGCTTGTTTCTACATCGGCAGGAGTACCCTGTACTACAAAACTATCTGCCCCGAAATTTTCAATATGATATCCCAATTGGCGTAATTCCGACAGCAGTTCGGTAAGCAGCAGGGCATCGGCCGGGGATAAACTAAACGTAAGCGGAAACATGCTTTGCTGTACTGCAACGGGCTTACCATGTTGTGCTTTTTGTAATTGCTCGTAAACGACTCGTTCGTGGGCATACTGTTGGTGCACCACCATATACCCCTGATTGCTGATGGCTACAATATAACTGTGGTGTATTTGTAAAAGCGGTGTTTCGCTAATCCAGATAAAACGCTGGTCGCGGCTTATGGGTCGCATTTCATGTTCGAGATCGAGTAGCGGAATTTTTTCGGAATCGCCCATAAACTGATCTTTCAACTTGGCGAGTTCACTTTTCCATCCGTCGCCCGGTTCCGGGGATCCGCTACCGGTGTCGTTTTTGTTTAATTGTGCCCGGATGTCATCCTCCTGTTTTTTCATTTCCTTCCAGGACTGAAAACCGGTAGCGTCTATTTTATGTGCCTGGTCTTTTTGGCTAAAAGTATTGTACAAGCTGCTGCCGGTTGCCTGACTGCGCTCGACTTCCGTAAAAGGTTTTCTTACGGCATCCAATTGCTGAATATCCGCATTGAGCGTAAAATCGAGCGATGGCGCAATGCTGAATTGAGCAAGCGCATGTTTTACTGCTGCCTGCACAAAAGCATAAACAATTTTTTCGTCGGTAAACTTAATTTCCTGCTTGGTGGGATGCACATTGATGTCAATCTCAGCCGGATCAAGATCAAGAAACAGCACATAACCTGGGAAACTGTCTTTGGGAATCAGGTCGGCAAAAGCCCCGCAAATGGCATGATTGAGGTAAGCACTTTTGATAAACCGGTTGTTGGCAAAAATGTATTGATCCCCCCGGGTTTTACGTGCTGTATCAGGCTTGCCCACAAAACCATGAATGGTAAGGTAACTTGTTTCTTCCTGCACCATCACCATTTTGGCATTGTACTGATTGCCTAGCAGTTGTACGATACGTTGCTTCAGAGAGCCCTTTTCGAGAAAAAAGACTTGTTGGCCATTGCTGGTAAAACTAAAATGAACATTCGGGAATGCCATGGCCACCCGGGTAAATTCATCAATAATGTTTTTGAGCTCGGTGGTATTGCTTTTAAGAAAATTGCGTCTTGCAGGTACATTGAAAAACACATTTTTCATGCTGATGCTCGTGCCTTGCGGGCAGGCCACAGGCTCCTGCAGCGAAACCTGGCTGTTTTCAATGGCAATCAGCGTGCCTACCTCTTCATTTTCGCGGCGGGTTTTTACCTCTACCTGCGCTACGGCGGCAATAGAAGCAAGTGCTTCTCCACGAAAGCCCATGGTTCGGATATGAAACAGGTCTTCAATACTGGCAATCTTGCTGGTTGCATGCCGTTCAAAAGCCATCCGCGCATCGGTCGGGCTCATGCCTTTACCGTTGTCCATTACCTGTACCAACCCTTTGCCGGCATCGTTCACAATAAGTTTGATTTCTGTAGCACCGGCATCAATTGCGTTTTCAAGCAGTTCTTTTACCGCACTTGCGGGTCGTTGAATGACCTCACCGGCAGCAATCTGATTGGCAATATGATCTGGAAGAAGATGAATAATGTCTGACACGCTGCAAAAATAACACGAACAAGCCGAAGGGAAAAGGAAACCCCAAATTAGGTATTTCTGCGTATTCCGAAAACCGTAACGGATGAATCTGTAAGCATAGCTTTTACGCTAACAGGAGTTGATTTGCTGTACAGGAGGGATTACGGCTTATGGTCAGTATAAGCCGGATAATCGGGGATATTTTTTCCTAAAATAATATCATGAATGGCACCTGAATATCGCCTTGCCGGGTTAGTTGTAAAATTCCGCTCCCACAGCGGTTCTCGTTGGCATTCCGCTTTTGTTCAGTCAGCAGCGGGTCGTCGTCAAATACAAATTCATCAATATAATAAGGGTATCCTATGTTGGGTTCGAGTATGGCCGGGTAAATATGCGCTGGCATATCTTCATTGGGGTAGGGTGCCGGACGGACTGTATATATGGCATATTGGCCGTTGGCATCGGACAGTACCCAACCCCGGAGATAGCCATGTCTTGCAACTTGCGGATCAAGATCTTTCCGGGATGCATAGTAGCCCTCTGTATCGGTATGGTAAAAAATAAAGGAGGATGCCGGGTGCAGGGGTTTTCCCATCTTTTTGATACATGGTACCTTTTACCAAAATCTTTTGACCGGGCTCTTGCCAGCCCATGCTTGTGTCTGAGGAAGGAATATTTTCCGGCATACCAAC
>JBBQXO010000004.1:0-83226 GCA_038209595.1 Chitinophagales bacterium | reverse complement strand
GCCAATACTTTTTCAAAAGCTGAGGCATCCACCTGTTGTAATTTTGCTGTTACATCAGCTGAAAGGCTATTTAAATCGATGGTATTTACATCAATAGAATCTCCGTATTTATTAATTAAAGGCATGGTTCTGATGGTGGCTATATAATCTCCGAAACCCTGCGCTTTCGCTTCAACCCAAGAGGCAGCAATACCGGCAGACCGGTATCCATCAAAAAGATAACCACCCAGTTTCGAAATAATTACGCCTCCAAAACCTCCGGCCATTCCACCAATACCCACCACCGAAGCAATCGCTTTTTTGGGAAACATATCGGATACCGTAGTGAAAATATTGGCACTCCATGCCTGATGCGCACTTGCCCCTATTCCAATTAAAATTACAGGAACCCAAAAACTATACCCTCCAAATGGCTGTGCCAGCAGCACCACCAACGGGATCAGTGCAATACTAAACATTGCCCGCATACGGGCATCAAATGCACCGAGACCTTTTTTCATATAATATGCCGGAAACCAGCCACCCCCAATACTACCAAACATGGTCATACTATAAAGCACGGTAAGCGGCAATGCAATTTCCGTTTTTTCCATACCATATTGAGCCTTCAGAAAAGCCGGCAACCAAAACAGGAAAAACCACCAAACCCCATCTGTCATAAACTTACCAAAAACAAATGCCCAGGTTTGTCGATAGCCCAATAGTTTCATCCAGGATACTTTTTCGGCAGACTTACCATCGGCAACCATCGGTTGTACTTCCTGATCTTCTTCAATAAAAGCTAGTTCTGCTTTGGACAATCGTTTCTGATCTTCTGGTTTGTCATAAAAATACCACCAAAAAAATAACCACAAAAAACCAATACCCCCAATAATAAGAAATGCAGCTTCCCAACCAAGATGCCCACCAATCCAGGGTACCGTAAGAGGAGCTAATATGGCACCCACATTGGCTCCTGAGTTGAATATTCCTGTAGCAAAACTTCTTTCCTTTTTTGGAAAGTACTCAGCAGTCGCTTTAATAGCTGCCGGAAAATTCCCTGATTCTCCTATCGCCAATACTGCCCGGCTGATCATAAATCCAGCCACGGAAACACTAAAAGTGGCAATGCCCAACCAACCAAGTACCATCAACGCAAATTCGCCGATGGGTATGGCCAGTGCATGGATAATGGCGCCAATGCTCCATATAATAATGGCCAGAGCATAACCCCTTTTTGTACCCAGCTTATCAACTAACCTGCCTGCAAAAAGCATACTAATGGCATATCCAAACTGGAAAACAGCCGTAATATTGGCATAATCGCTGTTTGTCCAGTTAAATCTTTCAGCCAGTACAGGTTGTAACAGGCTAAGTACCTGTCTGTCAAGATAGTTGATAGTCGTAGCAAAAAACAATAAGGCACAGATGGTCCAACGGTATTTTCCAACAGTTTCGGTCACGGCAAACAATTTATTTTACTAGGTGATAAGATCGGCAAGTCAAGCGTTTTTTTATATAAAAGCAACCCTTTCAAGCAAAACTTTCATGGTTTTAGAAAGGCCCATCAATTGATTATTTTCTAAAATAGCATCCGTAATAAATTGACCTCCTAAACCAACAGCAATTGCACCGGCTTGCAGCCAGGGCAATAAAGCATCAGGGTCAGTTGATATTTCACCAAACGGAATAAAAGACAACCTGGGAAAAATTCCTTTTACCGAGCCCAAAAATTGGGGGTTAATAATATTAGCTGGAAAGAGTTGAATAATATGACAACCAGCTTTATCTGCTTCATGTATTTCAGCCGGCGTCATACAACCGGGAATCCATAAAATTTTATGTAAATATGCCACATCACAAACCCCTGCATCAAAAACAGGACTTATTAAAAAGTCAGCATCCGCATCAATAGCGGCATGGGCAATATGACTTGACCTGATATTTCCGGCACCAAGATACATATCGGGCATTCTTTCCCCACATACCATTAGGAGCGCTTTGAAATTTGCTAAATCCTCCTCCCCCGAAATGGTAAAAATTGCCACACGGATACCGGAGTTATAAAGAACCTGTAATACTTCAATACATAAAGTGTGCTCTTCTTGAAAAAAAGCAGGCAGTATTTTTTGCTTCTCTAAAGCTTTCAGAATTTTTTCCTGCTTGGTCATAGAAACACTCCCGGGGTATGGTGCAAACGAAAGGTGGAAGTTAGGGGAATTATCGGTTGCCCGATAGCAGGCAACTCATTTCATTGGGTTTTATTACGCAATCGTTGGCGAAAAAATGACACCGATATAAGCCCTTAACTGCATCACTTACAAAATCCTTACCTGTTTGCCTTGCCCCGGATAGGGAGGCAAATGGCCAATCTCCTTTATTTGATGGTTGGTAATTTCCCAGCAAAAAACCTCATTTCCATTGCTTACCAGTAGAAATTCAGCCCCGAGTTTGGATTGGTAAGCCAGAATCTGCTGTAAAACCTTATCGTCCAAGGTCTCTGTGTCCGCTTTACATTCAATGAGCATCCAAGGTTTACCCACCCTATCAAAAACAACCCCGTCAAACCTTTTTTTCATGTCATTTACCTCAACCAGCCTTTCTACAGCAATCATCGAAGCAGGATAATGCATTTGTTCTTTCAGATAACGAAGCAGGTTTTGACGCACCCATTCTTCCGGTGTTAGTTTCACCCATTTTTTCCGGAAAGAATCGAAAATTTCATCTCCGTTTTTCCCTTGCCGGTATTTGAAATTGGGTATGTCAAAATGAATTCGAATCATCGCTCAAAAGTATTTGATACTTTTACCTGAAGTCAAATTATTTTTTCCTCTAAAAATATTGCTTCCTGATGGCTGTTGCAGAAGAAAATGAAAACGATCATAAAAAATAATAAATTTGCATATGAAGACAAAAGAAGAAATAGTAGCCAACTGGCTACCAAGGTATACTGGCCAAAAACTTAGCCAATTTGGGGAATATATATTGCTGACAAACTTCAGCCACTACGTGGAATTGTTTGCGAGTTGGCATAATGTGCAGGTAGAAGGCCTCGACAAACCCATGCAGTGCGCCACGTCTGATAATATTACCATCATCAATTTTGGTATGGGTAGTCCGGGAGCTGCCACCATCATGGATTTGCTTTCAGCCATCAACCCAAAAGCCGTTTTATTTCTGGGCAAATGTGGTGGATTAAAAAAGCGCAATAAAATTGGTGACCTTATTTTACCCATTGCAGCCATACGTGGAGAAGGGACAAGCAATGATTATTTCCCTCCTGAGGTGCCTGCCTTGCCAGCATTTGCTTTGCAAAAAGCCATTTCCACCACCATACGCGACAACAAATGCGATTACTGGACAGGAACCGTTTACACCACCAACAGAAGGGTTTGGGAACATGATGATGCTTTTAAGGAATACCTTACTGAAATAAGGGCTTATGCCATTGATATGGAAACTGCCACTATTTTTACAGTGGGCTTCTACAATAAAATCCCTACCGGAGCCCTGCTGCTCGTAAGCGACCAACCAATGGTGCCCGATGGTGTAAAAACAGCAGCAAGTGATAAAAAGGTTACCAAAAAATATGTAGATCGTCATCTGCGGATTGGTATTGAATCGTTAAAACAGCTTATTAACCAAGGCATGACGGTTCGCCATTTGCAATTCTGATCATTCTGTCCATCTTTAAGTTATTTCCCCCGGGCTGCAAATTTTCCCATACCTTTGCAGCCCTAAAATATTTCGTGCCGTAACACGAACAAGAGTATTTCTAAAAAGAATACTCCCCCATAAAAACCGGCGAATTTATCGGTCATATGGAGAAAAAAGTTCGCTGCGGATCGAATCAAATAAATTTTTTCTCCTTTTATGAAATTATCCCAATTCAAGTTCGATCTCCCCCTAAACCTGATTGCGCAAAACCCTACCAAAAAAAGAGAAGACAGCCGGATGATGGTCATCCATCGCAAAACAGGAAAAATAGAAGACCTGCACTTCAGGGATATTCTTCAATTTTATGATGACAAGGATGTTTTCGTTGTAAACAATACCAAGGTATTTCCTGCACGAATGTACGGACGCAAGGAAAAAACAGGAGCGAAAATCGAAGTTTTTCTGTTGCGTGAACTCAACAAGCCCAACCGCTTATGGGATGTAATTGTTGACCCTGCCAGGAAAATAAGGGTAGGCAACAAATTGTATTTCGGGGAAAACGACGAAATGGTAGCAGAAGTAATAGACAATACTACAAGCCGGGGAAGAACTATTAAATTTTTATGGGATGGTACCGATGAAGAGTTTCGTGGAATGCTCGACATTCTTGGTGAAACACCTTTGCCCCGCTACATTAAGCGCAAGCCTGATGAGGTAGATAAAGAGCGCTACCAGACAGTATATGCAAAATATGAAGGTGCCGTAGCTGCCCCAACCGCTGGACTTCACTTTAGCCGGGAGTTGATCAAACGTTGCGAAATCCATGGCATCCGCTTTGCAGAAGTAACGCTTCATACTGGCCTTGGCACATTTCGCCCAATAGAAGTAGAAGACCTGAGCAAACACAAAATGGATGCGGAATATTATCAGATTGATGAAACGGCCGTTAAAATTGTAAATACCGCCAAAGAAAATAAACGCCGGATTTGCTCCATTGGTACTACTACTATGCGTACGCTTGAATCTTCTTTTACGGCTGATAAAAAATTGAAGCCCTCTGAAGGATGGTCCAACATGTTTATCCATCCTCCTTATATTTTCAATATCGGAGATAGCCTTGTTACCAATTTCCATTTACCAAAAACAAGCCTGTTAATTATGGCATGTGCTTTTGCGGGTTATGATCTGATGATGGAAGCTTACCAAAAAGCCATTAAGGACAAATACCGCTTTTTCACTTATGGGGATGCGATGTTGATCATCTAGTGCCATGTAAACGTGAAAAGGCAGACTGCAAACATCAAAGTGCTCACCTTTCATGATTCCCGGATTGATGCGTTAAGATATAGATAACATACCAATAGTAGCTTTATATCCATTTTCATAAAAAAAGGTCCACGAAAATATTCGCGAACCTTTTTTTATATGCAGACTATCTACAAAAGCATCTCCAATTAATTTTTTATTATGGGCAACCCTCCCTCCTTGATCTTGCGTTATACCCATTTCGTCTTTTTTCAATACCTCGACATTTACCATAGAGGGAAAATGCATTTCGTCTCTATTCCCGGCTTATAAAATTGGGGATCTTGAATAGGTGGTTTTCAAAGGGATTCTTATGCCTTACCCTGCATCGAAACTACTTTTTGCTGAAGCCCATTTACTACATCGGCCAACTGATTGATATCCCAAACAGGCTTTTCTACCGGTCTGCTGATGACCATTTTAGCTAACCAAATTTCAGCAATTTCATCCGCCTTTACTTCATAGGGCGGGTAATTTGGGTTATCACTTACCAGGGTAATTGACAAAGGCCGCGAATCGGGCATTTTACGTATACGCTTATATACAATTCCATCCATGCGGCTTACCACAATACAGGGTTCCTCCCGGATAAGCTCGTCAAAATGCTCCACCTTCTCCCCTACTACCACACTGCCGCTTGGGGTAGGCAACATGCTATCCCCAATAATTTCAAAAGCACGGTAATCCCCTACGGAAAGCATAGGCAAAGCAAAAGTATTCAGCTCATCTACGAATTCGGGATCATTATAGCCGGCAAGATAACCGGCTGCTGCTTTTATAGGAACAAAAGTTATATTACCTCCACGGCTGTTACCCATTTTCAATTGCCTGCGCTGAGCCAAATAATTAGCACCCGAACCAGAAAGATCATTGAGCAGAAGATCATCCATGCTCAACTCGAAAAGATCCATGGCTATTTCTAGTACATCCAATCTTGGATCGGCACGTTCTTCTTCATATGCCCCAATTAGCGATCTTTTAATCCCCAACCGCGTGGCAAATTCATCCTGTGTCCATCCGCGAAGCTTCCTGAGATGCCTCAAATTTTTTCCCGCCAGACTCATTGCTATAAATTTTGGGCAATAATACTAATATTTTTGGTTAAAACACTCCTTTTTACTAAAAATAATGAGACAATCCTAACATTTATTTCATAAAACCTGTTGAAGTCAGTTGTACTTTTACAGCGTTATGAACTATAAAAACGGCAGTTTGCCAATCATTTTAATTACCAATGATGACGGGATAACCGCTCCCGGTATCAAAAATCTTGTAGAAGCGGTAAAAGATCTTGGAAACCTGATTATAGTAGCACCCGATAAGCCACAAAGCGGCATGGGGCATGCCATTACAATTGGCAATCCGTTACGTATGAATCAGGTCAACCTGTTTGAAGGGATAGAAGCTTGGCAAATTAGCGGGACTCCTGTAGACTGTGTAAAACTGGCAGTGGATAAGCTTTTGCACCGTAAACCAGATCTTTGCTTAAGCGGCATCAACCACGGAGCCAACCATTCCATCAATGTAATTTATAGTGGAACTATGTCTGCCGCTATGGAAGCCTCCATTGAAGGCATTCCTTCAATTGGTTTTAGCCTGATGGAATATGGGATGGAAGCTGATTTTTCTGCATCGAGAGATGTGGTAAGACAAATAGTTCAAAAAATATTGTCTAAGCCGCAGCCCGATCATCTGTTATTAAATGTCAACATTCCCTATGTGTCGATAGACGAAATAAAAGGCATAAAAATTTGCCGGCAGGCCAATGCTAAATATCGGGAAGAATTTGATGAACGAAGAGATCCACATGGAAGAAAGTACTATTGGCTTACCGGTGAGTTTATGAATCTGGACAGTGGCAACGATACGGATGTTTGGGCTCTCCAAAATAATTACGTCAGTGTAGTTCCTGTATCCATCGATTTTACCGACCATAAACTAAAAGCGCAGCTTGAAAAGAGTTGGGAAGAAAATCCAATCCCTGTTACTTAATTTTGTAAGACAATCTTTCTTTTACAGGAAATAACACCATGCCGGATAACCACTCATCCATGATCTCCCCCAAAAAATCTTTTTTACCAGACAATCTGAAATTGGGTTTACTCCTTGGATTTTTAACGCCAATGATTTGCCTTGTTATTTATTATTACTGGAAAGTATCCCCAAATTCATGGAGTACTTTTTTTAATTATCTATTTCAGGAAAAAAGATTGCTCTCCAGCCTGACAGTAATTTGCTTATTACCCAATATTGCCCTTTTTACTTTGTTTATCAATACCCAAAGAGACAAAACGGCAAAGGGTATTTTTGCTTTTACGGTGGTATTTGCCATTGCGTCGCTCTTGTTTAAATTTTTAGTATAAATAGAATACAACATGCGATTGTACATAATAGCCGGGGAAGCAAGTGGAGACCTGCACGGAAGTAATTTGGTTAAGGCTCTATTGAAAAAGGCACCTGATACAGAAATTCGGGCATGGGGCGGCGACCTGATGGAAAGAGCTGGTGCTAACATCGTAAAAAACTACAGCGAGCTGGCTTTTATGGGATTTTCGGAAGTGGTAATGAACCTGCGCACTATATTGAATAATATTGCCTGGTGCAAAAAAGATATCGCCTCCTTTAAACCCGATGTACTGGTATTGATTGATTACCCCGGATTTAATCTAAGGATAGCCGAATGGGCAAAAAAACAGGGGATCAAAGTACTTTATTACATTGCTCCTCAGGTATGGGCCTGGAAACCCAATCGTGTGAAAAAGATGAAGCTTTGCATTGACCGGATGCTGGTTATTCTCCCTTTTGAGAAAGAATGGTTTAAAACAAATTGGAATTGGGAAGTCACTTATGTTGGACATCCGTTGGCAGAAGCCATTGAGGGTTTTAAGCCTGCCATGCAAAACTTTACCGAACGGCCTATAGTAGCCGTACTGCCCGGCAGTCGTAAACAGGAAATTTCGGTAAAATTGCCCGAAATGCTAAAAGTGGCTGAGCAGTTTCCTGCTTATCAGTTTATTGTGGGTATGGCTCCGGGAATTGAAACTGACTTTTATAAATCTTTCCTGGAGCAATATCCAAATGCTTCAGCGGTGCAAGGGGCAACTTATGAGCTGCTTAGCCAAGCAAAGGCTGCTATAGTAACAAGTGGAACCGCTACCCTTGAAACTGCCCTCTTTGGCGTTCCAGAGGTGGTTTGCTATAAAGGCAGCCCAATTAGTTACCATATCGCTAAAAGGCTTGTAAAAATTAAATATATATCACTTGTGAACCTCATTATGGACAAGCCAATTGTGAAGGAACTGATCCAAAGCGAGATGAATGCAGCGAACATCATAAAGGAATTATTTAAAATCCTACATGATGACCATCATTACCAATCTATGAAGGCTGACTTTCAGGAATTGAAAGAAAAACTAAAAACCAGCGAAAATGCATCGGCACGGGTAGCTCAGAGCATCTTCGATTTATCAGCCATTCCTCTTACGCAGCCCGAATAAGCTTAATAGCCAATACAATCATGGCGAAGATAAAAAGCAGGATCGATATCCTGTTGATGCCGTGCATGTATTTCATCCACTGAGTTCGTGGCTCATTAGGATCTTTTTTACGCAAGTAAAGATATTCTGATATTTGACGGATTATACTCATAATTCTATTATAAAGATATAAAACAGCATTTGAAACATTTTGTTTAGAAAGCCAAAACCCAAACAAAAGCAAAAAAGACGCCATTAGCGTCTTTTTGTTGGCCTACCAGGATTCGAACCTAGACAAACAGAACCAAAATCTGTCGTACTACCTTTATACTATAGGCCAGTTCCATAGAATCATTTCTGATTTGGGAGTGCAAAAATAAGGGTGGACTATGTCTGCTCCAAAAGTTTTTTTTATTTCTTATTTAAAAAGCCAAATGCATTGAAAATCCATCCCTTAATTTCGCAAGGCATGCAGGCTTTTCTTTGGCAAAATGAAACATTTATTATCGATTCAAAAAGGGTTCTTTATTGGGAGCGCACCAAAACCCTTATTTGCTCTGATCTACATTTAGGAAAAACAGGGCATTTCCGAAAAGAGGGGATTGCAGTACCACAAGCAGTATACCAACAGGACCTCAACCGCCTTTTTAGTGCCATTCAGTTTTATAAACCAATACGGGTTTTGATGGTGGGCGATCTTTTTCACAGTAATGCCAACAAGGAGTGGGACTGGTTTGCCCGCTGGAGGCTCGATTTTCCCGGAATTGAATTTTTGCTGGTGCAGGGCAACCACGACCGCGTAACCGCTCAATTTGCCCAAAACATGGCTTTACAGGTGGAACCCCGGTGGATGATCGATGATTTTCTTTTTTTACATAACCCGGATGAACCGCTACCCGCCGACCTGAACCCAAAGGCCATCATATCTGGTCATATTCACCCTGCCATATTGGTAGCAACGAGTGTCAGGCAAAAAGTCAGGCTACCCTGTTTCTTTTTTTCCGGTAAACAATGCCTTTTACCGGCCTTCAGTTTATTCACAGGTTCCTTTATCCTCAAACCAAAGAAGGCAGATGTTGTTTTTGCTTTAGCTGGCAATGAAATTATTGCCATAAACCAGTCCTGACCGGATAAAAGCAACCATTCATGATAAATATAACATACGATCCCATTTACGCACACCCCCTGCCGGAAGGCCATCGGTTTCCTATGCTAAAATACGAGTTGATTCCCGGACAGCTATTGCATGAAGGCAGTATCACGGAGGATCAAATTCAATCTCCAGCCCCCTGCCCCGAGGAAATACTCCTGCTAACCCATGACCCAGATTATTGGCAGGCACTTAAGGATCTGACACTAACACCCAAACATATCCGCCGGATTGGTTTCCCGCTTAGTGACAAACTGGTGGAACGGGAAATAAGGATTGCACAAGGAACGATTGATTGCTGCCATTACGCCCTCCGCGATGGAGTAGCACTAAATGTTGCAGGCGGCACCCACCATGCGTTTACCAACCGGGGCGAAGGGTTTTGTCTGTTGAATGATATGGCGATTGCTGCAAATTATCTGTTACATAAATGTATAGCAAAGCAAATTGCCATCATTGACCTCGATGTACATCAGGGAAATGGCACAGCACAGATTTTTGAAAATCAAAAAAGCGTATTTACCTTTAGTATGCATGGTGGGCATAACTACCCTTTTATAAAAGAAAAAAGCGACCTTGATGTCCCGCTGGATGATGGCATTGAAGATGAGGCCTATTTAGGAATATTAGAAGAAAAACTGGCGTGGATAAACGAAAATGTACAGCCCGATTTTATTTTCTTTTTAAGTGGCGTAGATGTCCTGAAAACAGATAAATTTGGTAAATTAGGTCTTTCCATAGCAGGTTGCAAAAGAAGAGATGAAATGGTTTTTCAGTATTGTAAAAAAAATAAACTTCCATGTGTAGTATCCATGGGCGGGGGCTATAGTGCCGATGTCAAAATTATTGTAGAGGCTCATTGCAATACATTCAGAACGGCAATTGATATATGGCAATAAATGATTTATCCAAACAACTCTTTGAAACGGCGGATGGATCTTTTTCGATTTCCATTCCAGACGCTGGATTAAGCTACCACAGCAGACACGGTGCCCTCTCTGAAAGCAAGACCGTTTATATTGAGCAAAACCTGCTGCCTGCCCTTGAGAAAAAAGAGCCCCTGAATGTCCTTGAAGTGGGGATGGGGACCGGACTGAATGCCCTGTTAACGCTAAAGGCAGCCATTGAGGCAAAGAAGACCATACACTATCATGCCCTTGAGCCATTTCCTTTAGAGGCTTCGTTCTATAAAAATCTGCGCTATACTGAATTAGAAGGATTGGAGCACTTGGCGAAGTCTTTTTTTAGCCTGCATGAGGCAAAGACAGAATTACCCCAAACACTCGATCCATTTTTTATTTTTACCCGGTATGCATCCCTGATTCAGACTTTCGAATCACCCCTTCGGTTTGACGTTATTTATTTCGATCCTTTTGCACCGTTATCCCAACCCGAAATATGGACAACGCCTGTATTTGAAAAGCTATTTAATATGACAGTAAAAGGGGGTACGCTGAGCACCTATAGCAGTAAAACTGAAGTAAGGCACGCCATGCAGGCTGCAGGCTATGAAGTAAGAAAAGTGCCCGGCCCTTACGGCAAAAGAGAGATACTTGTTGCCACAAAACCAAAATAAAGCAAGGGTGCTTTCAAAAAAGAATTACAACAATTTGCCCGAAAGAAATACCGCAGCAATAGAAAAGTAAATGATCAGGCCTGTAACATCAACCAAAGTAGCCACAAAGGGGGCTGAGGAAGTGGCGGGGTCAAGCTTAACTTTTTTAAGGATGAAAGGAATCATAGATCCAGAAAGGTTACCCCAAAGCACAATGAACAAAAGAGAAAAAGCCACAGTATAACCAACAGCCATCCAATAAACGCCGTAATTATACAGCCCGATGGTTTGCCAAATGGCTATCCTTACAAAACCAACGATACCCAAAATAGGTCCCAGCATCAGCCCGGAAAATATTTCGCGGCGCATAACGTACCACCAATCCCTCAGAGATAGTTCTTTCAGCGCCATAGCACGTATAATTGATGTGGCTGCCTGCGAACCAGAGTTTCCCCCACTTGAAATAATAAGCGGGATAAATAGTACCAGCACAACCGCTTTTTTTATTTCGCTTTCAAAATAACCCATAGCCGAAGCCGTAAGCATTTCGCCTAAAAAAAGTAGCACAAGCCAACCAGCTCTCTTTTGCACCATTTCCCTCCACCCGGTGTTGCGATAAGGGAAATCCAGCGCTTCCAGACCCAAACTTCTGAATATCTTCCGTATCCCTTTTTACAACCTGATCAAGGATATCATCAAAAGTGACTATCCCAACCAAAAGACCACTATCTGACAAAACAGGCAAAGCCGCCCGGTCATACTTTTCAAAAACAGAAATAGCTTCTTCTTTAGGCATGGAGGCCCGGAGAGAGATAAACTGATGGTTCAAAACACTTTCCAAGGTAGCATCGTCTTCTGCCATCAGGATTTCACCGATACGGATATCATCAATCAATTGCTGATTCTCATCCACCACGTACACAAAACTCAAAGTCTCCGCCTTTTGTCCGTTCTTTTTGATGTGCTGAAGGGTTTGTCTTACAGTCCAGTGTTATTAGCCTGAACATTATAAGGGGTCATAATACGCCCCACGCTGTTTCGTTCATAACCAATAAGAGTGAGCGCTATTTTACGCTCCTCTTCGGGCAATAGGTTAACCCCTTCCTTAATCAACTTATCCGGAAAATTGACAAATACTTTGGTGCGGTCATCCGGAGGAATAGTAGAGAGAATATCGGCAATTTCCTGCGTGCCCAGTCCTTTCAAAAGGGATTCCTGCATGGTTTTGTCGAAATATGAAAATATTTCACCTCAAAGGTTCCCCGGCAAAAGAATGAAAGAAATCAACTGCTCGCTTTGGGTCAAGACCTATAATAACCTCCGCCATATCATTTGGATGCTTATGGATGTGTTCTTCATTGAACTTAGTCATGCTCCGTGATTTTTTTAATAAAAGTTACAGCCGGTATGACAATGGTCTCTTTAGCTTTGCTGTAAATTTCCTTGGCCTCCTCATAATTCAGAAATTTATATTGCAAGGTTTCAAAAGCAACCGAAAAAGACCACTACTCCTCCATTTTATTAAAAACCCTGACTAATTGGATTAGCCAACTACTAAAGAAAGCATGTTTACCTTAAGATTTACAATTTTAGAGATCTTCAGACTCTTCGTCACCGAAACGAGGTACTTTTTTCCATAATCCAACTAAATGTCGGAAAATAAAAACAAAACTTACCAACATACCTATATAGTAAAGGCCGTTCCAGATGGTAAATCCATCCTCAAAGAATAACAATCCATATTTGATTCCAAACATGGTGTTCAGCAAAAGCCAAAGCATACCTAGCGACATACTTTGCACAATGGTTTTCAAAAAAAGTCGTACACCCGGTTCCAAATCAATCTAATTTTATGATAAAAGTACAGTCTTTTAAACAGGAGCAGCCCCATGAATGTTTAATTTCATAGCTTCCAATATATTTGTTCATTATGAAGGAGCCAAAATCGAAGCCAATTTTGTTGTTTGATGGGGTTTGTAACCTTTGTAATAATAGCGTGCAATTCATTATCCGCCACGACAAAAAAGGAAATATCCGGTTTGCGTCTCTTCAAAGCGAGATGGGACAGCAGCTTCTTAAGAAACACGGGCTTTCTGCAGAAGCGCTGCAATCGCTTGTATTAATAGAAAATGATAAGGCCTATACCCATTCAACCGGGGCATTAAAAGTTGCCCGATTGCTTGATGGTGGTTGGTCGCTATTATATGGATTTGTTGTTGTACCGGCTTTTATACGCAATGTAGTGTACCGTTTCATTGGAAAGAACCGGTATAAATGGTTTGGCAAAAAGGATCATTGTATGATTCCTACACCTGCGTTGAAGGCGAGATTCCTTGATCAATGATCCTTTTGGGCAAACCCAGACTCTTCCTCAATACCTAGTTTCACCTCCCGCTTTATAATGCCCTTGAACTTCTTTTGCCGACTGTTCCAAATATAAAAAGTCCAGACAAGGCTACCGCAAACAGCCATTAACCCTATCAACATTAGCCAGGTCAGTTTAACAAAGGGAAATCCGGAAAAAAGCCCAATCGCCACAAAACCCATATAAATAAGGATGAAAAGGCCGACACCATAAGCAATTAAAAAGCTACTCCGGCCACCCTTTCGTTGATCTTCCCAATACCTCAAAAACCTTCGCTCATCAGCGGTAATTGCCATATTTGCTTTTTTAAATCCCAGGGATATTTAACCCTAATCTGATCCATTATTGATTCCTCAGGCCCCAAAATAATCTACATAAATCCGTGGAGTCTCAAATAAACGAATCTGATGCAATTTCCCGCCATTTATGTGTGGTGTAAGCTGATTCCAGATTTCAATGACAAAATTTTCGGTACTCGCCAGTTTATCTTTCATAAAATCAACGTCAAGGTTCAGGTTTTTATGATCTACCCGATCCAAAACTTGCTCTTTTATAATTTTGCTGAGTTTTTTTACGTCAATAATAAAACCAGTATCCGGATCAGGAAACCCTTTCACAGTAACATGCATCTCATAGTTATGGCCATGCCAGTTCTCATTGGCACAGGGACCAAAGGCTTCCTCATTTTTTTCTTTGCTCCACAACGGATTGTACAATTTGTGGGCTGCATTGAAATGCTCTACCCGCGTAACGTATACCATAGCGCTGCAAATGTACTTACTGCTACCATAGTTTCGCAAAATCCTCTGAGGTGTACCTGTTTTAATAACGATAAATTTTATAGAAAAATGCCGGTATCCTTATTTGTTAAAGAGTTATCCGGTATTTTCCCACCACCAACCAACATTTTAATTAATCCGGGGGAATGGAAAATGATCTTGAGTATTGTTTAACCTATAACATTTCATGTTCAAACAAAATAGAAATATTATTGTCTTTATTAAATAATTAAAAGCATCCCGGTCAACAACCGCATCATGAATAAAGTATCCGTATTTAGAAAAGAACATTTTAACGCAGCCCACCGGCTAAACAATGACAAACTAGATGCCGCAGAAAATGCTGCATTATTTGGAAAATGTAACTACCCGAATTACCATGGTCATAACTATGACCTGATTGTTCAGGTAACTGGTGAAATTGACCCCCAAACGGGATATGTAATGGATATGAAAGCGTTGAGTGACTTAATTAAAGAAAAGGTTACAGAAGATTTTGACCATCGTAACCTCAACATTGATATCGCTGAATTTAAAACATTAAACCCGACCGCAGAAAATATTGCAGTCGTTATTTACAACAGGCTACGGCCACATATTGAATCATCTAAAGAATTGAAAATCAGATTGTATGAAACAGAACGGAACTACGTGGAATTCCCCGCTTAATGGAAACCATACCCGTAAAACGGAAGAATTGGAATCCCACCCTGCTACCAATGGTTATGCGGGAAAAGAAATAAGAGAAGTCGATGGCATTGGACAACTCACCATTGATGAAATTGGTGATGAGCATATCGGCACTTCGTACGATACCCCCATGCGGAGTGATGCCTTTGAATTGAATGATCAGGACAAGATGGAAATTATCCAAGGTCATTTCAGAGAAATCATGCTCACACTTGGCCTCGATCTGAATGATGACAGCCTGAAAGGAACTCCGAAAAGAGTGGCTAAAATGTACATTCAGGAAATCTTCAGTGGGCTAAATCCGGCCAATATGCCCAAAATAGCTTTGTTTGACAATAAGTATCGCTACAACGAGATGCTGATTGAGAAGAACATTACTTTCTATAGTAATTGCGAACATCATTTTGTTCCCATTATTGGTAAAGCGCATGTAGGTTATATTAGTAATGGTAAAGTAATTGGACTGAGCAAAATTAATCGCATAGTACAGTTTTTCGCCAAGCGCCCACAAGTTCAGGAAAGATTGACCGTGCAAATTGGTAATTACCTGAAAACGGTTTTGGGAACAGAAGATGTAGCGATTGTAATAGACGCAGTTCACATGTGTGTCAGCAGCCGTGGCATACAGGATCAAAGCAGCAGCACTGTTACGAGTTATTTTGGTGGCGTATTTAAAAGCGATGCCAAACGCCAGGAATTTTTCCGGCAGGTAGAGATGAAGTAGGTATTCAGCCCCGGGAAGAGAACTCCCAGGGGCTTCTTTATATTTTGTTTCTTTTATATTTTGTAAAGAAAGACACGCCGTTTGATGGAAGTGTCTTTTTTTTGTGTCATGATTTCCACTTCCTCCAACAAAGCGGTTTTGGCCTATGCAGGTATTTCCCTAACAGGTATTCTGCTTTGGCTGGCCTGGCCTTCAAATGGCTTTACTCCACTTGTGTTTGTTGCTTTTGTCCCTTTGTTGCTGGCAATGGAAAAAATAAAATCCCCATTTGGATTTTTCTTCGTACTTTTTTTTGCCTTTGCCATCTGGAATACCGGCACCACCTGGTGGATATGGAACAGCACCGGACCAGGGGCTGTAGGTGCTATTTTAGCCAATAGCCTTATTATGTGCGCTCCGGTAATGGCATATCGTTTTACCAAGAAAAGATTGGGATTGGGAGCCAGCCTCATTTCACTGGCCCTGTATTGGACCACTTACGAATACATTCACCATAATTGGGATCTAAGCTGGCCTTGGCTTACGCTGGGCAATGTTTTCGCAACCAAGCCCGGCTGGATTCAGTGGTATCAATTTACCGGAACGACCGGTGGTACCCTTTGGATATGGACAATCAATTTATTGCTTTTTTATGCCATTCAAAAGGGGCATAAAAATAATGTACAAAGAAACAGATGGGCTGTGGCTATTTTGGCGCTTATTATTATTCCTATTGCATTAAGCCAGTGGATTATGGCAGGCAATACCATCAAAATGGATGATGCAAATACCTCCAATATTGTGGTGGTACAACCCAATGTTGAACCCTATTTTGAAAAATTTGATACCGACCCTGCTTTACTAACCCAAAGCCTGATTGACCTGAGTGAAAGTAAAATTGACAGCAATACGAGGCTCGTTGTATGGCCCGAAACAGCCATTCCATCGCAAGCCTGGGAACATGAGATTTATAATATCCCAGTATTTCAAACAGTTTTTGCCTTTGTGGATCGTCATCCGCAAATACAATTGGTAACTGGTATTGACAGTTACAAATTATGGGGTAAAGAAAATCCCGGTGGTTTCAGCGTCCGCCAATTAAATAATGGCCTGAACTACGAGGCATTCAATACCGCCATGAGCAAGGAAAAAGGAAAGCCTTTTGTACTTTATCATAAAAGCAAACTGGTTCCCGGAGTAGAATCCTTACCATCCTGGTTAGGGTTTATGTCGGGGCTATTTGACGATTTTGGAGGGATTGCCGGCACACTGGGTCGTTCCGAAAAAGCAATCGCCTTCCATGCTGCAGACAATGCTTATGCACCGGCTCCCATTATTTGTTACGAGAGCATTTACAGCGATTATGTTACTGAATATGTTCGCGATGGAGGCAATGTCCTTACGATTATTACCAATGACGGATGGTGGGGCAATACACAGGGACATAAGCAACATCTTTCTTATGCAAGATTGCGTGCCGTTGAAACTGGTCTTTGGGTAGCCCGAAGTGCCAACACCGGCATCAGTTGCTTTATTGATCCTCAAGGAAATGTATATGACCAACAGGGCTGGGACACCCAAGCGGCTATAAAAAGAAGCATCCCGACGGAAGGCCATCCTAGTTTTTATGCCCTTACGGGGGACTGGATGAGCCGCGGAGCCTTGGTGCTTGCTGCTTTGATGTTTTTATGGGCAATTATAAATAAATGGGTATGGAAAAAACAATAGTATTTCTACATGGTTTTGGAGAGGACAAAACTATATTTGATACCATTCTACCGGGATTAGAGGAAAAATACAGGGTTATGGTACCCGATTTACCCGGAAGCGGAGGATTAGCAAAACATCCATGGTTACCTGAAGAACAAACCATGGAATGGCTGGCAGATTGGGTGGCGGGATATTTGCAAGAAAATAAGGCAGGAAAAGTCATTTTATTGGGACATAGCATGGGTGGTTACATTACACTGGCCTTTGCCGAAAAATATCCGGAACGGCTCCTAGGTTTTGGTTTGCTCCAAAGTACTGCTTTTGCAGATGGTGATACTAAAAAAGAAACGCGTCTTAAAGCCATGGATTTCATGAAACGAAAAGGGGGCTTCGCTTTTTTGAAAACCGCCATTCCTGGACTTTTTGCCCCTGGTTTTGCTGCAAAATCACCCCAAGTAGTAGATGAATTGATACAAAAAGCAAAAAGTTTTGAAACAGAATCACTGATTGCTTATTACGAAGCCATGCGGCATAGGCCTGACAGAACTGCTGTTCTGAAAAATGTGCAGGTACCCGTTTTATTGATAGCAGGAGAAGAAGACCTGGCTGTTCCGTTGAAAGACCTGCTTCAACAGGCTTCTCTGCCATCGGTTTGTCATTTTTTCATTTTAAAACAAGTGGGCCATATGGGAATGCTTGAAGACCCATCGAGTTTCCGGCATGTACTTGTATCATTTATACATGCCAATTAATAAACAACTAGGAAAAAAATAAACTAATTTCTTTAAGTTGCGTATTCATTTAATAGTGATATAGATTTAAAACGAAAGACGTCATTCCAAGATTTTCGCGCTGATGCTAAAAAAATGCCTCACAGTATTTGTTACCCTGATGTTGTTACACACAACTTTGAGTGCGTTGCATATCAAGGGCGGGTGGATGAGTTACCGATACCTTGGCCGGGAAGCCAACGGAAATTTGCGGTACTCCTTTACCGTAAAAGTGTATCGTGATTGCGGGGTGCAAAATCCGGGACAAAATGATGCTGTTATTTATATCTCATTGTATCGTAATGAGGACAATGTATCGGCTGGTTCTTTCGCCGCGGGTCAAACCCGTAATTACTCCTTGCGTAAGAATACTTTCAGCAGTTGCATCAGCCCCGTTCCTGACATTTGCTATGTCATTCTGGAATATGATGGCATAGTATCAGTACCAGTGGCATTGCAAGGCTACACCGCCTCATTTCAACGATGTTGCCGAATCAATGGAATCATCAATATCGTAGGCCCTACCAACAGCATAGGAAATACTTATACTATTCAACTGCCGGGTAGCTCCTCCAGCATGCAAGACCTTGACAACAGCAGTCCTCAATTTGTAGAAAAAGATACCGCAGTAGTTTGTTTCAATAGTCGTTTTACTCTGGATTACAGTGCCGTTGATCCGGATATGGATTCACTTACTTACGAGTTTGCCCCAGCCCTGAGTGGTGCATCTACCAATAATCCAGCTCCTGTGCAGGCAACGAGCCCTCCCTATAGTTCACTTCCCTATTTACCAGGATTTGCGCCTGACAATCCATTTGGTACAGGAGAAATCAACATCAATCGAAGGACTGGTCTTATAACAGGTACAACTGGTAATAATACCGGAGAATATGTGTTAGCGGTATTAGTACGCGAATTTCGAAATGGCCGCGAAATTGCCAGAGCTAGAAAAGAGCTGCATGTAAATGTGGCCAACTGTTCAGCACCGGCAGCCGAATTACCTATAGAAACCATTAATTGTGATGGGCTTGATGTAATTTTCCAAAATAATTCCATTTCATCTGCCATCACTTCTTATTTATGGGATTTTGGAGTAGCCGGTGCAGTCAACGATACCAGTACGCAGCCAAGACCTACATTTATTTATCCAGATACCGGTGTTTATATAGCCAAACTTATTGTAAACCGCGAACAGGCCTGTAGCGATAGTGCGACTACCGTTATAAGGGTTTTTCCAGGTTTTGCACCTGGGTTTATAGCTGATGGTTCCTGCTACAGTAATCCCTTCCAATTCAGAGATACCACCTCAGCGAGGTATGGAGCCGTAAATAGCTGGAGATGGGATTTTGGAGATCAGGCCAATACCTCAGATACCAGCCGAATACGTAATCCATCTTATACCTATCCTATTCGGGGAAATTATACCATTACGTTTCGGGCAACCAGCACAAAAGGATGTGACAAACAAATAACGGTACCCTTGGTGGTTCTTGATAGCCCAAGACTGGTATTACCATTTAAGGATACCTTGATTTGCAGTATCGACAGCCTTCAATTGAGGGCCCAAGGAACAGGGAATTTTACATGGACACCGGGAACGGGACGTATTTTTAACAGTAATACAACCACACCGACAGTATATCCATTAACAACAACAACTTACCTGGTTACGCTAAATGATAGGGGCTGTATTGCAAGAGATACGGTTCGTGTGAATGTGCTGGATTTTATTACTGTAGACGCCGGACGCGATACGGTTATTTGCCGGGGAGATCCATTTACCTTGCAACCCGTAACCGAGGGATTAAGTTTTCTGTGGTCGCCTGCAGCCATATTGGACAATGATAGCATAAAGAACCCTATAGCACTACCCCCGGATAGCATTACCGTGATCCGGGTAACAGCTAACCTGGGAAAATGCCAGGATAATGACAGCATGGTAGTTCGAACGGTTCCGTATCCGCTGGCTTTCGTAGGGGCGGATACCGCTATTTGCTTTGGAGATATTGCACAATTGACAGGCTTTGGTAATGGCAATCGGGTGGAATGGGTTCCATCTCAAACGGTAGTTCAACCCGATCAGTATATTACCTCAGCAAGACCGCTAAACACCACAAACTATATATTACGGGTATACAAAAACGATGGGTGTCCCAAACCGGGCACAGATACCATGTTGGTTCGGGTAATTCCACAGATTATATCCAATGCAGGCAGGGATACCACGCTGGTTTATGGTCAGTCTTTTACAATGAATGCCACCACCAATGCCACCCTATTTAGTTGGGTGCCTGCTTTTGGGTTGAGCGACCCTACTGTAAAAAACCCCTTAATGACTATTAACAGAGGAACCATTCCTGGCGACCCACCAAATATATTATACACCTTCACCACTACTACCCCCGAGGGCTGTTCGGCAGAAGATGAACTAATGATAACTGTTTTCTCTACCGGCCCATCTATTTTTGTGCCAAATGCCTTTACCCCAAATGGGGATAGATTGAATGATCTTATGCGACCCATTCTTGCAGGGATGCGACAGTTTGATTTTTTCAGGGTCTACAACCGATATGGCCAGATTATTTTTGAAAGCAAAAATCAGGAAAATGGTTGGGACGGAACCATAAATGGAAAGCCTCAGGGGAGCAGTACATTTGTTTATCAGGCACAGGCTGTCGATTTTAATGGAAATATTGTCAGGCAAAATGGCACTTTTATCCTGATCAGATAGGTCTTTAGCCTACTTGGTATATGAATTATTGGTTTACCGGGAATACATTACCTCCTGCATTTTGAATATATTTGAATTGTTTATTTCAGGTAACAGGCCATTTATTCCATGTATTCAAACCATTCAGAAGGTAAACGAAATAAAATAGTTCTTTTCCTGGCAGCCGCTTCAGGGTCAGCTTTGATGATTTTTCTTGCCTGGCCCGGATCATTTTATTTTTTAAATGATGATCTGTTACATATTCCTTTAGCGGCCTCGGGGAAAATTGGCCATAACAATAGTATCCGCTATGTTGGTGATCTCTCCCTGGTAACTGATGCTTTTTTCTGGAAACAAAATCCGTTTGGTTACCACCTGACCAACCTGCTTTTACATCTCGCCAACTCATTCCTTTTGTATGCTTTAATTAAAAAAGCAGGGAGATATATGGGTTTGAAACCTGGCTTTTTCATCAGTATTTTTGCTCCCTTGCTATTTTGTTTTTACGGTTTACATAGCGATGCCATATTCTGGGTCATCGGCAGGTCTGCTTCGCTTGGTTGTTTGTTTTTTCTCCTTACTTTTTTATTATTTTGCAGCAAGCAGCAAACCGTGCCCGTTGCCTTGCTGACTGTTGGTTGCTGGACCGCCGCTCTTTTCTCTTATGAGTCAGTATGGATACTTCCCTTCCTGCTTATCTTACTTTACCGATATCGCAAGCAATCCCTGGAAAAATCAAAAGGGCACTTGCTTTTGCTGTGGATGGTTATTATCCTCAGTGGATGCTACCTGATATACCGGGTTTATGTAACCAGTGAATGGCTGGGCACTTACGAAGCCACAGAAATTATACAGATGAACATCCCTGTACTAATGGGGAATTTTTGCAAACTCATACTCAGAACTCTGGTACCTGCACAATCAGATACTCTGCTTTTTGCCGGTACTGCTATCGCTTTTACAAGCATATATGGCTTACTGTCAGGATTTGTGTTACAAGAAAAAAGCAAGCGAATCCCTTGGTTTTTATTACATGCTGCCTGGTTATTTTCCTATACTCCTTACCTTTCGTTGGGTATAAGCATCCATACTATTGAAAGCGAAAGATTTTTATACTTACCCTCACTTTTCTTTTGCATAGCTATTGCTTATACCTTGGGCAGTTTGTATAAAAAGGTTCCAAGACCTGAAATATTATTAATTCCATTGATTTTGCTTGGGATGCATGTATATCTTTTGCAAAGCGCAGCAAGCAGCTTCCGATTGGCAGGAAAAACAGTTGAAAAAACTTATAAGGAAATTACCAAAGTACCTGCTGCAAACTTTATAAATATAAAAAAACTACCTTCTACCATAACTGGCATACCGGTCTTCAGAGCAGGTTTTACAGAAGGGGGGAAATGGCTTTTAAAAGACTTTAATAGGCAAAGTATCAGGGTACAATCAACAGCTGATTTTTCAGCTGGACCGGTTGTTCCTATGATTTACAAAACACAATCAGGGCAATGGATTCTTTCTTATGAATTTTCACCGATATGAGGTAAGGCTTCTTTAAGTGCATCAAGCCATGGCCGTTGCCCAATACCCCAAACATCATTTAAACGACTGCAAGAAAGTACTGAATAAGCTGGTCTTTTCGCAGGGGTGGGATAGTCAGTAGTGGCAATACCATTAACCTTACAGGGAAACTTTTTTAACTCTTGAATGGCCTGTGCAAACTCAAACCAATTGATGGCTCCGGAATTGCAATAGTGAAAAATCCCCGACCCCTTTACAGCAGATCCTGAAATTTCAAGTAGTATTTTAGCCAGATCACCTGCCAAAGTAGGGCAACCCCACTGATCGCTGACCACCCCAATACTTTCGCGACTACTCATAAGCCGGCACATGGTTTTTACAAAATTGTTTCCATACCGACTATAAACCCAGGATGTTCTGATAATAATGGATTCAGGATTCTCTTTTACAGCCAGTTCTTCTCCCAATAGTTTGGAAGCTCCGTAAGCATTTAATGGATCTGTTGGATGGTCTTCAGTATAAGGTATTGAAGCCTGCCCATCAAAAACATAATCTGTACTGATATGCACGAAAATGGCACCGTATCTTTTTGCAGCAGCAGCGAGGTTGCCTACGGCATAGCCATTGATTCCTCTTGCCCGATCAATTTCTGTTTCAGCCTTGTCTACCGCAGTATACGCAGCGGTATTCAGGATTACATCAGGTTTAAGGGCATCTATCACCTTATCGGTAAGCTCAAAATTATTTATGGGCAGGTGTTCCCTGCCCATAAAATGTCCTTCGAGTTCCGGATAGTCTGAAATAGTAGCTTGTATGCAGCGTCCTAACTGACCATTGGCTCCGGTTACCAGTATTTTCCTTTTCAACTATTTTGTTTTCAAAAATGACATTATGAATTATTGGCTTACAAATTCCTTAGGTTGTTTATACCATTCTTCCTGCGGTAAGCTCTTAAAATACTCATAGGTTTTTTTCAATCCCTCGGCACGGCCCACTTTGGGTTCCCAGCCTAAAATTTCTTTGGCTTTGGTAATATCAGGCTGCCTTTGCTTGGGATCATCAACAGGGAGTGGCTTATAAATAATTTTCTGGCTTGTTCCGGTCAGAGAAATCACTTCTTCCGCAAAATCCTTTAAAGAGATTTCAACAGGATTACCAATATTTACCGGGTGAGCATAATCACTCATTAATAAACGGTAAATACCTTCTATGAGATCATCAACATAGCAAAAACTTCTTGTTTGTGAACCATCTCCAAACACGGTAAGATCTTCCCCACGAAGTGCCTGACCGATAAAAGCAGGCAGGGCACGACCATCATTGAGCCGCATCCTTGGGCCATATGTATTGAAAATACGGATAATTCGTGTTTCCATTCCATGGAAAGTATGGTAAGCCATGGTCATGGCTTCCTGAAATCGCTTGGCTTCATCGTATACGCCCCTTGGACCTACGGGATTTACATTTCCCCAATATTCTTCGGTTTGTGGATGCACCATTGGATCTCCGTATACCTCACTGGTACTTGCAATAAGCATCGTGGCACCCTTGGCTCTTGCTAATCCAAGACAATTGTGTGTTCCAAGAGAACCTACCTTTAAGGTTTGAATAGGGATTTTTAAATAATCAATCGGACTTGCCGGTGAGGCAAAGTGCAGTATGTAATGCAGTTCGCCCGGTACATGAATGAACTTGGAAACATCATTATGATAAAACTCGAAAGACTCCAGCTTAAACAGGTGTTCGATATTACGGAGATCGCCAGTAATCAGATTATCCATTCCCAATACATGATACCCTTCCTTAATAAACCGATCACAAAGGTGTGAACCCAGGAAACCTGCCGCTCCTGTAATAAGAATTCTCTTTTTTTTCTCTGACATCATTTTATTTTTTGGGAATCGATTTATTTTCAATTGTTTTTCGGCCAATGCTGGAATAGTAGAATCCTAATTGCTCTATCTCACTAAGATCAAATAGGTTCCTGCCATCAAAAATCACTTTTTCCTTCAATAGCGAGCCAAGTCTTTCAAAATCCGGCGCTCTGAATTCATTCCATTCCGTAGCAATAATTAATGAATCGGCATTCGTCAGCACATCATAAGGAGATTCAGCCAAACGAATCTGTTCGCCAAAGATTTCTTTTACATTTTTCATAGCTTCCGGATCATAAGCGGCTACAGTAGCACCCGCTTCCAGCAAAGCCTTGATGATATAAAGTGCCGGAGCTTCCCGAATATCATCTGTATTGGGCTTAAATGCCAGACCCCAGATTGCAAAATGCCTGCCTTTCAGGTCTTCATTGTAATATTTTTTTATTTTAGGAATGAGGTATACTTTTTGTTCTTCATTCACTTCAATTACAGATTCGAGCATTTTGAAATGATAATTCACCTCATTAGATGATTTTACCAAAGCTTGTACATCCTTAGGGAAGCAGCTTCCGCCATAACCAATACCAGGAAAAAGAAAACGCTTTCCGATCCGGCTATCGCTACCGATACCCCGCCGAACCATATCTACGTCAGCACCCAACAGTTCGCAAACCCGGGCAATTTCATTCATGAAAGTGATCTTTGCAGCTAAGAAACTATTGGCTGCATATTTAGTCAATTCAGAACTACGCTTGTCCATGTATAAAACAGGATTACCCTGACGCACAAAGGGAGCATACAACCGTCCCATTACTTCTCTTGCCTTTTCGCTTTCGGTACCAATTACCACACGGTCCGGCTTCATAAAATCATCTACAGCAACCCCTTCACGTAAAAATTCCGGATTACTTACTACATCAAAATCTATTCCTTCCTTTACTCCATGGGCAGCATGAGCAAGTATTTGATTCACCACTTTCTCCGAGGTTCCAACAGGCACCGTGCTCTTGTCCACAATTACTACATAGTTTTCTGGCTTTAATAGACCACCAAGATCTTTGGCAACACCCAGAATATATTTCAGATCTGCACTTCCATCTTCACCCGGAGGAGTAGGTAGCGCCAAGAAAATGATTTCTGCACCTTTAATACCTTCTTCCAGTGAAGTGGTAAAATGTAATCGGTTTTCCTTTAGATTTCTTTCAAAGAGTTTTTCAAGACCCGGCTCATAAATAGTGATTTCCCCGGAAGCAAGCTTGTCAATTTTCCTCTTGTCAATATCGATACAAGTTACATTGTTTCCTGTTTCAGCAAAGCAGGTACCAGATACCAAACCAACATATCCGGTGCCTACGACGGCAATTTTCATATTGTTATATTTATTTTAATGTTATTACGAAAATATATTGACTTTATTACATCAGATACTCCAGAACTTTCTCAATAATAAAATCTTGCTGCTCATGATTCAACTCAGAATGCATGGGGAGGCTGATGACCCTTTTAGTAAGCCAATCTGTAACCGGCAAATCAAACGTAGCTCCTCCTAACCCTTCAAAAGCCTTTTGTCTGTGAGAAGGTACCGGATAATAAATCATGGAAGGGATGCCCTTTTCAGCAAGAAACGCATTTAATCCGTCCCGATCAGCATTTTGAAGTGTGAGCGTATATTGGTGAAATACATGCTGAGTAAAGGATGCCTGCACAGGGGTTTCAATTTTAGGGTGGTTGGCAAATCCCTTATCATAATAAGCTGCAGCCGAACGACGTGCAGCATTATAATTATCTAAATGAGGCAATTTCACATCAAGTATAGCTGCCTGAATGGTATCTAATCGACTGTTACAGCCAATCAAGTCGTGATAGTATCGAGTTTTTTGACCATGATTGGCTACCATCCGCAATTTTTCTGCCAGTACATCATCATTGGTGTACATAGCTCCCCCATCTCCGTAGCATCCCAGGTTTTTACTTGGAAAAAACGACGTGCAACCTACATGACCCATGGTGCCTGTTTTGGCCTTTCGCCCATCCGAAAAAATATAATCGGCTCCCATTGCTTGTGCTGTATCCTCAATTACAAGTAGATTATATTTACGGGCAATCTCCATAATCTCTTCCATCGGGGCAGCATGCCCGTAAAGGTGCACAGGCACTATGGCTTTTGTTTTAGGAGTAATTGCTTTTTCCACAGCAATGGGATCTAAACAAAAAGTTTTGGCATCAACATCTACAAATACGGGATTCAGGCGCAGCAGTGCCACCACTTCTGTGGTTGCTATATAGGTAAATGAGGGGGTTATCACCTCATCGCCAGGCTGCAAATCAAGTGCCATCATGGCAATCTGCAGCGCATCTGTGCCATTAGCGCAAGGAATTACATGTTTAACACCAAGATATTCTGCAAGATTATTGGAAAAATTCTGAACCGGTTTGCCATTTATAAAGGCTGAAGATTCTAGAACTCCCAACACCGAATCATCAATTTCTTTTTTAATATGCTGATACTGTTTTTTTAAATCAACCATTTGAATGGTATCCATAAGCCCCTCTCATTTTAGGCTGCAAATTTAGGTCTATTGACGCACAATTCGAAGCCATGATGAAGCCATCAAATCATTAATTCAATCATTCCCAATAAATTACAGTAAAATTGCCTTTATGCTTTGGGTAATATTTTACAACCTTTTTATTGGAGCTTTTTTAGTTGCCATCCGGCTAGCTGCCATTTGGGGTAATAAGCCGCGCAAATGGATAGCAGGTAGAAAAGATTGGGAAAACAAACTTCAAAAGAATTTACAAAGTATCGGGCATCCCTCTAAAAATAAACTGGTATGGCTTCATGCCTCCTCGGTGGGCGAATTTGAACAGGGTAAACCCATCCTGAAAGCATTGAAAGCAAAAAATCCTGATTTGCTGGCCGTTGTAAGTTTTTTTTCCCCATCAGGATATGAGGCAAATGAGCATGACCCGGTTGCTGACCTTGTATGCTATTTGCCTGCCGACACGCCCCGTAATGCAAGACGATTTATTGATATCCTTAAACCAGATCTGGTGATTTGGGTTAAGTACGAATATTGGTACCATTTCCTTTCAACCCTTCATAAGAAAGCCATTCCCACCCTTTTGGTGTCGGCTATTTTTCTAAAGAATCAAATTTTTTTTAAATGGTATGGGATTCTCCATCGGAAAATGCTGGAATTTTTCACCCACCTGTTTTTACAAAATGAAGATTCCGCCGCAAATCTTCGGTCGCTGCTGGATCCTAACAGCATTTCAGTTGCCGGAGATACCCGGTTTGACCGGGTATTAGAAATCGCTCAATCTTTCACTCCCATACCCGAAATAGAAGCCTGGTTGGAAAATGCTGAAAAAATAATGGTAGCTGGCAGCACCTGGCCGGAGGACGAAAAAATGATTGCTTCCCTTAAGAACCGTTTGAATAATTTGACCCTTATCATTGCCCCCCATCATGTAGATGAGGCATCACTTCAAAAAACCGATCTTATTTTCCCGGGTAGTATCCGGATGAGCCGTTTGCTCAAAAATGAACCACAACCAAAAAGCCAAATCATGATTGCTGATACGATAGGGCACCTGAGCAAATTATACCACTATGCAACCCTTAGTTATGTAGGTGGGGGGTTTTCTTCAACAGGGATCCACAATATCCTCGAACCTGCTGTGTACAGCAAACCGGTTATTTTTGGGTCAAAATACCAAAAATATGCAGAAGCAGCAGGCCTGATTCAGGCCGGTGGCGGGTTTTCCGTAAAAACTGCCGACGAATTTGAGATACAGGTAAAGATATTGCTTAAAGCCGAAGACCTTTACCACAAAACTGCTCTAGAAGCCGGAAGATTTATTTTTGACCACGCAGGAGCCACCCGGACGGTAACAGAATATATCTATATAAACCGCCTGCTTACCAAATGATAAAATTGCTGCACCAGCTCATCTTCATCATTCCAGCCAAGCTTAATCACCAATTCTCGTTGAATCCAATATTGTGCTTCCTGTAATACAGAGAAATTATTGATGGTTTTTACAGCGCGTTCAAAAGCAACTTCATCATTGCGAAAAAGCGAATGAATGAACCGGAAGCGGTCATTAATAGCAATCGCTTTGCGCAAATCGCTTATCTTGGTTCCGCCCAATGTTTCTGCCAAAGCCCGACTAACGGCCACTTTTAAAGTGGGTTCATTTTTTGCGACGACCCTTCCTGCCAGTAATTCATTCAAGTCCCGGGGTTTGCGAGCAACATCCTCAGGTTCAGCTATCCTTACTTTAGGCATAAGTTCTGCTACTTCTGGTTCAAATTGTGGTTTGGCATTACCCATGTTTAAAAACCCTTCCGGTATAAAAGCATTCGGTTTACGTGCAGGTATGGCAGCTGGTGCTGGTGATGGATTTTCATCTTCCTCTTCTTCAATTGTGAGTTCAAAAACAAAAGGATCTTCCGCTTCGGCTTCCATATCCAATTCAGAGGCGGTATCCCAAAGCATAGGAGCAGGATTATTTTTTCTTTCAGGCTTTTCCTCCATTTTAATTCTTCCAAGGTCAATTATCTCTATTGGCATTTGAAACTCCTGAGGTCTCTCTTCTTCGGTCGGAGTCTCCATTTCTTCAGGCACTTCCAAAAATGGAAAAGCGGGCGGTTTGGGAGCGGTTCTTTCTATAGTTACTTCCTTTACAGGGTCAGATTCTGGCACTTGTTCTATGATAGCCTGAGGTATGGTGCCAACAAGAGACTCTTCTATTGCATGGCTGATTGCCACCGGGGCAATTTCATCCACCTTATTTTTCAAATCTACCTCTTCCTTTCTTGTTTCTGAAGAAACCGGTACTTCTGCCATAGGGCTGACCGTTGCCAGAGTAGACTTGACAGGTGATTTATATCCAGGAGGTAACATAACGGAAACTGAATGACGGGTATGATCAATTGGTTCCTGTTGCCTCATCAATTCATTCCGCATGAGTTCAAGAGTTTGGAGCAACTCATCCGAAGTTGCCCCTGATTCATATTGATTTTTAATTTTGTGAATAAGTGATTGAACCCTTTCCATGTCTGAACTATATTTTTACAATTAATTATAAGAATGAAGGTACTACCTATACTACGGCATTAGCCACCACTAATTATGCACAGATGTTTATTGAGCCAAATTTAACAGGAGAAAGACGGGGCTGGATTGAGGTAATTTGCGGCAGTATGTTCAGTGGCAAAACCGAAGAATTGATTCGCCGACTGAAGCGGGCAAGAATTGCCAACCTGAAGGTGGAGATTTTTAAACCATCTGTAGATACCCGCTACGACGTGGTCAATATTGTAAGCCATGATGAAAATGCTATTTATAGTACGCCACTGGATAACTCGCAAAAGATTCTATTAATGACGCAAGATGTAGACGTGGTAGGTATTGACGAAGCCCAATTCTTTGATCCGGAAATCACAAGGGTTTGTCAGCTGCTGGCGCTCAAGGGTGTTCGGGTAATTGTTGCAGGGCTTGATATGGATTATATGGGCAAGCCTTTTGGACAAATGCCGAACTTGCTGGCTGTAGCCGATTACATTACCAAACTCCATGCCATTTGTGTAAAATGTGGTAACATGGCTAGCTTCAGCCATCGGACCATTACAAAACAAGGTCAGGTATTACTTGGGGAAAAAGAATCTTACGAGCCGCTTTGCAGGAAACATTATTTTGAAGCACAAGAAAAGGACAAGCACCAATAGCAGAAAATAATGCAGTTAAAAAATACCTGGATACTGATACGCAAGGACCTGATGCTGGAATTACGCATGCAGCAAAACCTTTATGGTATTTTGGTTTATGCAATCAGTACCATATTTATTTTATACCTCGCAGCCGGGCAGCCTGAAGCAATTCAGTGGAATGCATTGTTTTGGATCACCCAATTGTTTATAGTGGTAAATGCCGTAGTAAAAAGCTTTGTCGGGGAACCCCCGGGGCGGTTCTTATATTATTATACCTTATCCAAACCAACCGATTACCTGTACAGCAAAATGGTGCTGAATCTGGTTTACATGGCCATTCTGAGTACCCTTTCTATGCTTTTGTTTCGGTTTTTATTAGGCGACCCGGTTATAAACCCCTTGTTGTTCTGGGGCATCAGTATACTCGGAGGAATGGGACTTTCATTGGTCTTTACCATGTTGAGTGCCATAGCTGCCAAGGCCCAGCAACAAGCAAGCCTGATTGCTATTCTTGGCTTCCCCATTATTATTCCTCAGTTACTGCTTTTGATCCGGCTGAGTAAAGTCGCTTTTGGCGAAGTCTTCAGAGAAGGGGCCGTGTGGCAATTGGCAGGATTATTAATTGGACTCGATATGCTGGTTGTCATAATGGCTTCTGTATTGTTTCCTTATATTTGGAAAGATTAACTTTCATCATATTATTCCATTTTAAAAATATTCAGGATATGGTTGCCGCCATTCGTGACGAATTTAATAAAAACTTTACACAGGAAAAATACAAGGCTTTTCTTGAAGACCTTGACAGTTATCACCCCGGAGACATAGAATTCCGGGTGGCAGAAACACCTGTTTTTGTAGACAAAGCCTTTACCCAAAAAGTAATAGATGCCTGTGAGCAAATTGTGGATGTAATTGTAAAACCTGATTTTAAGTCCCTCACTGAGTCATCTATTCCCCCTTCGATAAAAATGGAATCTGAAAATGAGCATACCGATTTCATTGCTTTCGACTTTGGTATCTGTATTGATGAATCTGGCATTTACAATCCGCAACTTATAGAAATGCAGGGATTCCCCTCTTTATTTGCTTATCAGGTATTGCACAGCGAAGTAACGCGGAAACATTTCCATGTACCTAAAGGATACCATTCGTATATGAATGGTTTTCATAAAGAATCTTACCTGAAACTTTTCAAAGATATTTTAACTCACGACAGCACAACTGAAAATACAATATTGCTTGAGATATATCCCGACCAGCAAAAAACAAGGATCGATTTCAGATGCACCAAAGACTATACGGGCATAGAAACTGTTTGCCTTACCAAAGTTAAAGCGGATGGTAAAAAGTTGTATTACGAACGAGACGGTCATCGGATTGACATAAATCGCATATACAACCGGGTTATATTTGACGACCTCGAGAAACAAACCCTGCCTGATGAAACCATTGATATTACCCGCGATTGGGATGTGTCCTGGTGCCCGCATCCGCATTGGTTTTACCGGATCAGTAAATTTACCCTGCCATTTATTGACAGCCCTTATGTTCCGAAAACTTATTTTCTGGATAAGCTTGATCCCATGCCTTCCGACTTGGAAAACTATGTGATGAAGCCACTTTTTTCCTTTGCAGGGCAAGGAGTTATTATAGACCTGACACAGGCCGATATTGACGAAATACCTGATAAAGAGAATTGGATATTACAAAAAAAAGTACAGTATGCAGATGTGATTAAAACACCTGATGTACCAGCAAAATGTGAAATCAGGATCTTTTATTTTTGGCCAAAAGGAGCAGACAGGCCCATTGCTACCCAAAACCTGGCACGTTTAAGTAAAGGAAAAATGATTGGAGTACGATACAATGCTGATAAGGAATGGGTGGGAGGAACCCAGGTATTTTTCGAACAGTAGATTATTTATCTAAACTGCGTCAAACCATACCGGCTTCCAATCATCCCATCCGGCTGAATAGTTGATGGTGAGTTCTTCCCCAATTGCTATAGCTCTCATGGTTTGGATAGAAATGGTCTTTTCCTCGTAGTCCATTGTATATTCACAATTGCTGGGAGAAGCATGATTGTATATACTTATATAACCTAGTCCAACGGCTCCCTGATCTGTATCATCTCCCCATTCAAAAATATAATAATACAAGTCGGTATTTTCAACTGCTAAACGATCTTTAGCGCTCAATACCAGCACTGGAGCTATTTCAATAACTGCCTTAGCGGCTATGGGCTTAGTGGTAAATACACCCCGGCCTTTTTCTCCGGCATCCGCAACGTAAAGTCCTGCTTTGAGCATGGTTTAATGAAAGAAAATATATGAAATAATAATAGCTGCCACTACTCCAATTAGCTCAGCAAGCAAGGCTGCCGGTACCGCGTGTCTTGTTTTTTTAATGGCTACGGAACCAAAATAAACTGCCAACACATAAAAAGTGGTTTCGGTACTGCCCTGAATAACACAAGCAACCCGTGCGGCAAAATTATCTGCACCCGAAGCTTGCATTAGCTCCACCATCATTGCCCGGGCACCACTGCCACTCATGGGCTTCATTAGCGCTACCGGTAAGGCAGGCACAAAATCTGTATTCATTCCAGTAAGAGCAATCAGCGTACTAAGTCCCTCCATCATATAATCCAGCGCACCAGAATTGCGCATAACCCCTACTGCCACAAGAATTCCAACGAGGTAAGGGATAATTTTTACGGCCACATCAAATCCCTCTTTGGCACCGTCTATAAAAGCTTCATAAACATTTACTTTTCTTACCATAGCCAAAACAATAAACCCAACTATGATGGAAAACAGAATCACATTGCTGGCGACTTTGGTAATGGTATTCATTTTCTCGGCAGGTAAGCCTGAAAAAAAATAAAGCAATAAACCCACCAAAACAATCAGGGAACCCAAATAAGCCAAAATTACCCGGTTCCACAAACGGATGCGCTGGTAAAGTGCCGTAATGATAAGTCCTGCGAGGGTACTGAAAAAAGTGGCCAATAAAATGGGTAAAAACACATCTGCCGGATCAAGCGCCCCAGCTTCCTTCCGGTAAGCCATAATTGAAATAGGCAACAGGGTTAAACTTGAAGCATTCAATACCAAAAACATAATCTGTGCATTACTTGCCGTATCCTTTTGCGGATTCAGCTCCTGCAGTTCCTTCATTGCCTTAAGTCCCAAAGGCGTGGCTGCATTATCCAAACCCAGCATATTTGCCGAAAAATTCATTAGTATGGAACCATAAGCAGGATGGTTCCGGGGTATTTCAGGAAAGAGTTTTGCAAAAAAAGGCCCTACGAGTCTGGCAAAAACCCGGATCATTCCTCCTCTTTCACCCACTTTCATGATACCTAGCCAAAAGGTCATCAATCCAATCAAACCCAGTGAAATCTCTGCCCCAGCTTTGGCGCTATCAAAGGTACCAGATACAATTTTTTGAAAAATATCATAGTCATGATCCACCAGCAATTTGAATAAGGCCGCTGCAAAAGCAATCAGAAAAAAGGCAATCCAGACAAAATTTAACGCCATTTACAAGACAATTTAATAATGATTCTATAAGCCAAAAACAGGTCCGGCTTTTGGGTTGGATGTATTTAACGACCAATTATTGTGGCTATTCCGATTGTCAGCGCTACCTTTGCAGCCCGAAACACCTCTGTAAAGCACAATATTGGCAAATATGAAGGTTTAAGAGGTCAATTAAAAATAATTTATGGCATTAAAAGCAGGAATTGTAGGACTACCCAATGTAGGAAAATCTACTCTATTCAACGCAGTAAGTAATAACGCTAAGGCCCAGGCAAGCAATTACCGTTTTTGTACCATCGATCCCAATATAGGGCTGGTGGATGTACCCGATACCCGGCTGGATAAGCTAAACGAGTTGGTGATTCCTCAGCGATTGGTACCCACGCAAATCGAAATAGTGGATATTGCGGGTTTGGTAAAAGGCGCAAGCAAAGGCGAAGGACTTGGCAACAAGTTTTTAGCTAATATCCGGGAAGTAGATGCCATTATTCATGTGATCCGCTGCTTTGAAGACGAAAACGTATTGCGTGATGAAGGAGCCATCAACCCCATCAGTGATAAAGAAATTATAGATACAGAATTGCAACTGAAAGATTTGGATAGTGTAGAAAAAAAATTAAACCGCATTGAAAAATTGGCCCGAACCGGTGATGCAAAATTAAAGGCAGAACTGGATGTGGTACTGCGTTGCAAATCCCATCTGGAGCAAGGTAAAAACATACGCGAACTTGGATTGGAAGGTGAAGAAGCAGCTGCTATTTACGATATCTTTTTGCTGACTAACAAACCCGTTTTATATGTTGCTAATGTAGATGAGCCAAGCATGCATAATGGTAATAAGTTTAGTGAAATGCTGCAAGCAACTGCAAAAGCGGAGCATGCAGAAATGATCGTCATGTGTAACTCTATAGAAGCTCAAATATCTGAAATGGAAGAGCCTGAGGACAAGGCCATGTTTATGGAAGAATATCATATGAAGGAGCCCGCTTTGCATCGGTTGATCCGCTCTGTGTATTCCCTGTTAAAGCTGCAGACCTATTTTACAGCTGGTGAAAAAGAGGTTCGTGCATGGACCATTGAAGCTGGATGGAAAGCACCTCAGGCAGCTTCTGTTATTCATACCGATTTTGAAAAAGGGTTTATAAAGGCCGAAGTAATTGGTTACGAAGACTTTCTTAAGTATGGCTCAGAGGCTGTCTGTCGTGATAATGGCAGATTAAGGATCGAAGGCAAAGAATATTTGGTAAAGGATGGAGATATTATGCACTTCAGGTTCAACGTATAAACTGGAATAATAACTGATAAGAACCTTAAAAGTCCTGTAACAAACCAGGGTTTTTAAGGTTTTTTATTTTGCCTAAGTACTTCAACGCTCTTTTATTGGCAGCAAGTTCGCGTAAAGCATTCAAGTGATTATGGTGATGCATATCGGTTCCCACCCAGGATATTAAACCCTGATCAATCAGCTTTTCTGCTATTTTTTGGCTATCGCCGCCGTAATATCCGATCAGCGAAAGGATATTTACCTGCAAATCACACCCTGCATCACGAAACACCTCATAATCGGAAAATTTATGATGGAGGTATCCATACCTTTCGGGGTGTGCCAATATGGGCAGATAGCCCGAAGTAAGTAATCCAAAAATAACGTTCCGAAGGTTGGGGCTTTCCACCAGATAGCTCATTTCAATCAGCACATATTTATCCTTGCCAAAAGACAAAATCTGTTTATTTCTTAGTAATTCCTCAAATTCAAAATCAATCATATACTCTGCTGCATAAGCCGCCTGATAACCACTATGCAGAGCTTGCAAAGCAGGCATCAGTATATTATGAGCTGAAAAAATGGTATTCGCATTATTTGGATAAAGATCACTGAGAATATGTGGGGTAGAAATAATTTTTTGATAACCCAACTCTAATAGACCTTCAGTCAGTTGTACAGATGTTTCCACATCCGGGCTTCCATCATCAAGTCCTGGCAGGATATGGTTGTGCATATCCACACAAATTTCTTTAAGTAGAAAAGGAGAAACAGCCTCTTTTTTGGTGAAAAATGAAAACATAAGACAATGGCAGAAACCGTTTATTAATTTATCGCAACATTGGCATCTTCCTTACTGTTCTCGTCAATAGCCTGATAGATAGAATTATTGCTGATATACTCAGGCATAATGCGCTTTAATTGCCGAACGACCTCCTGATCATTACAGGTTTTAGCAAATTCAATCAAGATATCAATAGACTTATTAACCTTGTAAAAATCATATTCTACTACTTTGGCTATCAAAATCTTTTTATGATGGGTAGGAACAACCTGTTCAGAGTCATTCAGCAGTTCTTCATATAATTTCTCTCCTGGTCTTAATCCGGAAAAGTTAATCTTAATCTGATTGCCCGGTGTAAATCCTGCCAACCGAATCATCTTTTTAGCAAGATCTACAATTTTTATCGCCGCACCCATGTCAAAAATAAATACCTCCCCCCCTTCACCCATGGCAGAAGCTTCAAGCACTAAAGCACAAGCCTCAGGAATAGTCATAAAGAAACGGATAATATCCGGATGGGTAACTGTAACGGGGCCTCCTTTACTAATCTGTTCTTTAAACCGGGGTATAACGGAACCATTTGATCCCAGTACATTTCCAAACCTCGTGGTAATAAAACGAGTGATATGTCCCTCAGGTTTTTTACTTTCTTCGCTTTGATGATTCAAATGAACCACTTTTTTCTCCCGATTGCCAAGTGACTGAACATAAATTTCAGAAATACGCTTGGTGGCCCCCATAACGTTCGTTGGATTAATCGCTTTATCGGTAGAAACCAGCAAAAAACAATCCACACCATATTCAACCGAAAGATCTGCCAGCACTTTTGTGCCCGCTACGTTGTTCCTTACAGCTTCTGATGGATGTGCTTCCATCATAGGCACATGCTTGTATGCGGCGGCATGATAGACCACTTCTGGACGAAACCTTTCAAAAAGGGTTTCCATGGCAGCTTCGTCACGCACATCTCCAATATACACCACGAGATTTTCACATGCAGGAATATCTGTTTTAATCTGGTATTCCAATTCATACAATCCACTTTCGTTCTGATCACACATAATCAGCAGCGAAGGATTCAGAGCAGCTATTTGCCGGCATATTTCGCTGCCTATAGAACCTGCAGCACCCGTGACCAAAATACGCTTAGATCCAAGGAGACCTTCCACCTTTTTATTATAAATCTGAATCTGCTGACGACCCAACAGGTCTTCAATCTTAATTTTTTCAAGTTGGGATAGTTTACCTGTTCCATTTATCCAATCATCAATAGCGGGAAGGTTTCGTACCTCGATACTATTTTCATGGCAAAAATCTACAATGTTGTTTTTCTCCTGAACATCCAACCCTTCTTTGGCAAAAATCAACATTGAAACGTCCCAAACTTTACTTACTTGCTGTACTTGGTCAAATGAAAAAATGCGGACGTTATCAATGGCTTTCCCCACAAAATTCAGATCGTTATCTATAAATGCAATTACCCGGTATTTAAAATTGGACGCATGTTCCATGGTATGCTTCAGCTTGGAACCATAAGCACCTCCACCATAGATAATTACATTTTCAGAACTGCCCCTGACCATGGTATTTTTATAGATCTCTTTCACAATAAGCCGATAACCTACCATTAAAAAAGAGCTGGTAAACAGATTAAAGGATAAAATAGATCCAGGAATAAGTTTCGACCCTCCAACAACCTGAGAAAAAATACTGATAGAAAATAAAGCAAGAAAAGATAAAAACAATGCTCCGGTAACCCTTATAACTTCTGTTAGGCCCGAAAACCTGATAATCCCTTCATAGGTTTTGAAAAGATAGAAGAAAAGCGAATTGGTGACAAGGATTACAATAACTGAATTCAAGGATCTTTCCGAGAATAAAGCATCCACATTTAGTTGCTTGATCAGCAGAATGGATAAATAAGCAGAGAATATACCTATAAGTGTATCAAAAATAAAAACGGTCCATTTGGGTGCTATCTGGTTTTTCAACAAATAGTATCGCATCCGACGGAAAGTCTTTACGTTATAAAAATTTATATTTCTCAAAACTTGATTTGGTTTAACCGGCTATTATTTATAAATACCCACATGTGAATGATTACATGAAATAGACCAATTTATTAACGCTACAAATTTAATGGTTCTGCTCACATTTCTATTAAAAACTAATTGTAAACATATATCCCTTAAAATCCTGCACAATACCGCAAATATCCTTTAGTTAAGGCTCAGTAAAGCGGCCTACTCATTTGCTTTCACTTCAAGTACTTCAATTTCAAATATCAAATCACTAAATGCTGGCAACTTATCCCCCTGCGATTCCCTGCCATATCCAAGAAGTGATGGAATAAATATCTTGGCCTTGGAACCTTGTTTTAATTGCATAACCCCAATATCCCAACCTGGAATCACCTGCCTTGCTCCAGCCATGTATTGAAAAGGTTCAGTATGACCAAAAGATGAATCAACATTCGAATCAAAAACATTGCCATTTTTTAAGGAGCCTGTGTAATTTACCCGAACATACATGCCGCTATCTACTTTTGGACCTGTACCTTCTTTTTCAATAACGACAAAAACACCTTCCTTAGTTTCCTGTGGTGTAAGATTTTTGGAAGAAATGTACTCTTTAAGGCGCTCGATTTCCACCTGCTTGAAAGCATTAAAAGATTTTTCGCGGTCTGCATTCATCGCTTCTTCTGTGTCAAAGGATCCCAATACTTTTATAACAACCTGAATATTGTCTCCTTTTTTAAATGTTTCATTATACTGAATACCTCCACGATTGTAAATGGTATCTACCGATCTTAAAATCACAGCAGAGTCACCAACGCGCATTTTATCCAAAATATCAAGAAAGTCGTGAGCAGGCGTAGGTAAACTATCAAAAAACCCATAGGCCGGTAAAAAAGAATAGGTAGAAAAGAGAACAGAATCCCGGATAGAAGCAGATTGGTTAAGTTTCAGGTAGGTCTTTGGCTTAATAAGCGGTCCATCGCCTGTCTGAAAAATCTTATAAATAAGCCCATCCTGGGTGCGGCTATAGTCTGCATTTCCGCATCCTGCCACTAAAAACAATCCTAAAACTCCCACAATAAGGGAATGAATACGTAAGCGCTTCAACATATATAACTATTGATTTTTTATAAATAACTGGTTTTTAAAACATCGGACATGGAAGGTAAAACCTCCTTGAAATAGGCTGCTGTATCTTCTAGCGAAGCAGAGGACCGGCCTCCCGCCGCATTTTTGTGCCCCCCTCCTTCAAAATATTTTCTGGCAAAAGTATTGACATCTACATTCCCCTTGCTTCTGAAAGACCATTTTCTTTCTTCATCCCGGTCAATTACGATTGCGGCCATTTTTATTCCCTGCATGCTCAGCGGATAATTTACCAACCCTTCGGAATCGCCGGTTTTAATATCAAATTTCAACAAATCTGACTTAGGGATAGTAATCAGCACGGTATTCATCTCGTAGTCTACATCCATTCGGTTCAGCAGCACATGACCAAAAAAACGCAACCTGTTTTCCAGAAAGGTATCAAAAAGGTTTTCATGAATAAGATGGTGCTGTAAACCGGTTTGCTTCAGGTCAGCAATCATAGAGTGTGTGCTTGCACTTGTGGAAGCAAAGCGAAAGGAACCCGTATCAGTTAAGACTCCGGCGTATAGACAGGTGGCTATTTCTGTATCAATCAGGGTACGATTTCCACTTTCTTTTATAAAATCATAAATCATTTCAGCGGTAGCACATTTACCGGTATCGCTTACCCCATAATTAAATTGTTCTGTCTGAGGTTCCTGATGATGATCTATTAGAATTTTCATAGCAGGTGACTCTTCAATTTTTTTCTCCAGGCTTTTGGTGCGTGCAAGATTATTGAAGTCGAGACAATAAATTACATCTGCATTTTGTATTAATTCAGCGGCAACCTCACGCTTTGCTTCGGCATCTATTACTTCCTTAGACCCTGGAAGCCAATTTAAAAAACCAGCCCAATTGGTGGGAGAAATTACCGTTACAGTTTGCCCCTTCTTTTTTAGAAAGTGCATTAAACCCAAGGAAGAACCCATGGCGTCAGCATCAGGCTTTTGATGCATGGTGACGACCACCTTGACTGGTTTATCCAATTCAGGGTAAAAACTGAAAATAGGTTGCATAAGTGGATGCAAAATTGACTCTTATTCCTTATTGAGCCAAAACTATTCCCATATAATTCCTGATTTTTACAATTAAATGATATTGTAGGCGGTATCGCAAGTACCAAAATGGTTAAAAACAACCACTACAATTTGGAAAGCAGACAGTCATTTCGAGGTTTTCAGGTTCTTCAACAACCCCTCAATAGTTCTTTTCCCTGGTAGTTTTAAAAGAATATCCATGGATTTGGTTTCCCTGTAAAACAAGACAAAGGCCATTAAGCCGGTAACCATCCAGCCAATACACAAAGCCAATGCACCATTTGCAACATTGTAGTTATCAGAAAAATATAGGAATAAAGAAATCATAGCATTGATTACAAAGCCGACCAAAATAGCCCTAAAATTGTTTACAAACCGGCCATAAGCCGATTGCCAGTAAGAGAGTAGCAGAAATTGGCTGTATAAAAACATACCCCCTATCAGTAATCTTAAAAAATAGCCCATACCGGCAAAAGACGAGCCAAAAACAGCCTGAAATAAAGAATCGGGAGCAATAAACAGAACAAGACAACCTGCCAGCATCAAGACGCCATTGCCCCACCACCCTACCCGAAGTACTTTATTTTTATAATCTTCCTCATTGGGAGAAGCTGTAAGGCTGTACACCACCTGCCCCAAACTACCAGATACCATAAAACTTGCTTCTGCCAGTGTAAGCGCATTGGCGTAAATGCCCAATAAACCAGCGGGTAAAATAAAGAACATCAATCTGGAATTTACCAAACCAACTACGTGCACCATTTGATTCATCCCTCCGGCACCGAGCACCTTTTTGTAGCCACCCGCTTCCATACCCATGCCTGAATGAACAGGAGAGCGCCAGAAAAGCCAACTGCTTACAGCAAAACAAAAACTCCAGGAAAGTGTGATAGCAAATAAATAGGCCATTTTATCGTGCAAGCCACTGCTCCACAGCCCTATAAAAAAAAATAAGGAAAGTACCGGGGCAGCCATGATAAAAAAGTTAAATACCCGGAATTTTTTTAAACCCAGCCATAAATACTGCTGCATGGACCAACCAGCATGCAGCCAGCCTGCCAGCATTAGTATTAAGGCCTCCTGCAGGCCAATTTGTTTGGTAAATACAAAAACAATAGGTACCAATACGGAAGGCCAAACTGACCAAACCATCTGAAAACGATGTAATGCTGCCGGAGAATAGGTTTGAAGTAAAAAAGCAGAAGCTGCTCCACCGGCAAAATCGCTGATAACAAGAATACTGCTGACCACTACCAGGTAAAATCCACAATAGCCCCGATCCTCAGCACCAAGCCACTGAGAGATAGCTACTATCAACAAAAAAGAAAGTACGGCACTGCTTAACTTAACGCCAAGGGTCAGACCGGCAATTTTTACCATAACTAAGCGAATATCCACGATTATTTTCTAATTCGATACAATTCCGGATTATTAAAAGAATTGATGCGCTTTTTTACTAAAATATTATCTTAAAATATTGATTACCAATTGCTTAAAAAATATATCCAATTACTTTTTATCCAAAGGGAAGGTTCTTGCATTTATTGCATAAAAAAATAATTCAAGATCTGTGGAGTATATTGCGCACAAAAAATACCAAATATAATGTGTGGAATTGTTGGATATATAGGCCACAGGCAAGCTTTACCGGTAATAATAAAAGGTCTTAAAAGATTGGAATACCGTGGATATGATAGTGCCGGAGTGGCTTTACTGGAAGATCACAATCTTAAAGTGTACAAAAAGAAGGGAAAAGTAGCCTCCCTGGAAGAAGAACTTATAGGTAAATCGTTGGAGGGTCATGTTGGTATTGGGCATACCCGCTGGGCTACCCACGGAGAACCAAATGACCGGAATGCACACCCTCATGTTTCTGCAAGCGGGCAGTTGGCAATGATCCACAATGGTATTATTGAAAACTATACCAGCATTAAATCAGAATTAACCCAAAAAGGATACAAGTTTAAAAGTGACACCGATACGGAGGTGCTACTCAACTTTATTGAAGAAATTAAAATAAATAATGACTGCCCGCTGGAAGAAGCCCTCCGCATTGCCTTAAAAAGAATTGTGGGTGCTTATTGTATTCTTTTGATAGATCAAAACGACCCGGAAACCATTTTAGCAGCCCGGAAAGGATCTCCATTGGTAATTGGAATTGGAAAAGGAGAGCATTTTCTGGCTTCTGACGCCACTCCTATTATTGAATACACAAAAGAGGTGGTTTACGTGAATGATTACCAGATTGCCATAATCAAAAAAGATGAATTGGTATTAAAAAATCTGGGAAATGAAAGGCAAACACCATTTATTACCAAACTCGACATGGAACTGGCCGCTATTGAAAAAGGAGGCTATGAGCATTTTATGCTCAAGGAAATTTTTGAACAATCTACTACCATCAACGACTGCCTTCGTGGCCGGATTCATCCAAATGAAGGACTGATTACCATGGGCGGCGTAGAAGCCTATATAGAAAACCTAAAAGAGGCCAAAAGAATTATTATAGTAGCATGCGGTACAAGCTGGCATGCTGGCTTAGTTGCCGAATACCTGATTGAAGAATACTGCCGCATACCGGTTGAAGTGGAATATGCCAGCGAATTCAGGTATCGTAACCCGGTGATTCATAAAGGGGATGTAATAATTGCTATTTCACAAAGTGGGGAAACCGCTGATACGCTGGTAGCACTAGAAAATGCCAAAGAAAAAGGAGCCTTGATATTTGGTGTAGTCAATGCAGTGGGAAGCTCTATTTCCCGAATGAGCCATGCAGGTGCCTATACCCATAGTGGACCAGAAATTGGCGTGGCAAGTACAAAGGCCTTTACCGGGCAATTGGCCATTTTAACCATGATTACCCTGAAACTGGCCCGGGCACTGAATACCATCAGCATGAGCGATTATCAGCAATTGTTGCAAGAACTGGCTGATATCCCTGAAAAAGTAGCAAGAATCCTTGAAAATACCGATGCTATTAAAGCGGTTGCCGAAAAATATAAAGATGCCACCGACTTCTTGTTTCTTGGCAGAGGATATAATTTTCCCGTTGCCCTTGAGGGTGCTCTCAAATTGAAGGAAATTTCTTATATCCATGCCGAAGGATACCCGGCAGCAGAAATGAAGCATGGACCCATTGCGCTGGTAGATGAAAACCTGCCAGTGGTTTTTGTTGCAACCAAAGACCGCTACTACGAAAAGATTGTTTCCAATGTGCAGGAAATAAAAGCGCGTAAGGGCAAAGTCATTTGTATTGTAACTGAAGGAGACAACGTAATCCCTTCAATGGCAGATGATGTGCTGTTTGTTCCCGATGCTCCAGAGGCATTAGGCCCTATTTTAAGCGTTATTCCACTGCAATTGCTGAGTTATTATATTGGCACAGCCCGTGGACTAGATGTGGATAAACCCAGAAATCTGGCCAAAAGTGTGACGGTAGAGTAAACAGAACATTAAACTAAAGGCTGTGTTTTAAATTAAAATGCAACTAAAGGGTTAAAAATGCTGCCAGTACTGGGCAAAATCTTATTTTCGTCTTTCTATTGGTTACAATATTGGTATAAATGTTTCGTTACAGTAAATAACTATTCAACAGTTGAGCTCCATGAAATTTATAAAGTATTTATTCATTGCAGGATTACCCTTGATCCTGGGCTCTTGTAAAGAGGGCGGCATGTTTGGGAAAAAATATGCCAAAAGTTCGGCCACCGGCTGGAACTATAATGATAAAAATCAAGGTGGGTTTAATGTAGCGAAAGCAAAAGACATTAAAGCTGGTCCGGGTTTGGTATTTGTGCAGGGAGGTACTTTCGTAATGGGAGCAACTCAGGAAGATGTCATGGCTGACTGGAACAACGTTCCAAAAAGAATTACGGTCAACTCTTTCTTCATGGACAAAACCGAGGTATCCAACGTGCATTACCGCGAATACCTTTTCTGGATTAATCAGGTTTTTGATCCGGAAGCAGACCCTTCATACCGGCCTATCGTACAATCCGCTTATCCTGACACCCTAGTTTGGCGAACAGAACTCGGTAATAACGAACCCTATGTGGAATTTTACTTCCGCCATCCTAGTTTTAATAACTACCCTGTTGTTGGGGTAAGTTGGCAGCAAGCCCACGATTATGCCTTATGGCGTACGGACCGGGTAAATGAGCTGGAATTGGTAAAAGGTGGTTACATCAATAAAAACGAAATTAAAACGCTGAATGGCAAAGGTGCTGACGCTTTTAATACTAAGGCTTATTTGCTTGGATTGACTACGCCTCCTCCGGGAGCAGCTGCTAAAAGCAAAAAGAATCCATTGACTACGCCAAATGGTCGTCCACGTACACAAGTCACTTTTGAAGATGGTATCCTTACTCCTGATTACCGTTTGCCAACAGAAGCTGAATGGGAATATGCAGCATTGGCTTATATTGCACAAAATCCACAGCCCCGTCGCAAAGAAAAGCAACGTGGTGAAGAAGTGGTGTTGAACAAGCAAGTTTACAGTTGGAGTAACAATTTCAACGGACTTCGCGAAACAAGACGAGGTAGCTGGCAGGGTGAAATGCTTGCCAACTTCAAAAGAGGTTCTGGTGACCTGATGGGAGTTGCGGGTGGATTGAATGACCGTTCTGCAGTACCTGCTCCTGTAGAAAGTTTTTACCCCAATGGCTTTGGCATTTATAACATGAGTGGTAATGTAAGCGAGTGGGTTGCCGACGTATACCGCCCATTAACTTTTGAGGTGGGAGATGACTTCAACTATTTCCGCGGCAACGTTTTCAAAAAATATGTAATCAGAGATTCTTTTGCAGTTGACCCGGCTGATCGCTATGAAAAAGACAGTGTTGGTCGTGTAAAAATGGTAATAGAAGATAGTGCAGACATAGGTAACCGTAGAAATTACAACAAAGCATATGCACTCAACTACCTTGATGGGGACAGTTTAAGTGGTGCAAGTTATGGTTATGGAAAGACGACCTTAATCAGCGATGAAAGCCGTGTGATTAAAGGGGGTAGCTGGCAGGATCTTCCTTATTGGCTGAGCCCCGGAACCCGCAGATTTCTTGAAGAACAACAATCGAGCAGTACCATTGGTTTCCGTTGTGCCATGACTTATTTTGGTGCACCCGAAGGATCTGGTACCCGCACTGGTAACCACTGGCCAACCAAGCGTCAGAGAAGATAATTACCAAATAATTTTATTATAAAAGTCCACCCGAAAACGAGTGGACTTTTTTTTTCAGCTCCTTTTTACATTCATTTGCCCTGATAATTTTCAACAATGACAGATTCCCCGTTAGAGGTATTATGGAAGATCTTTAAAGAACATCCGGTCGTAACTACTGATACCCGTAACATTCCCGAAGAGTCTATCTTTTTTGCTTTGAAAGGGCCCAACTTCGATGGCAATACTTTTGCTGCACAAGCGCTAGAAAAAGGGGCCGTACTTGCGGTAACTGACAACCCAAAATGGAAGGATACTCCACAAATGCTGTATTGTGAAGATGTGCTTACTCTGCTACAACAATTGGCATTGCTACAAAGGCAGCAGCTAAACATTCCGGTAATAGCCATCACTGGAAGCAATGGCAAAACCACCACTAAAGAACTTGTACATGCCGTTCTTTCAAAAAAATACAAGACTTCGACCACTGTGGGAAACTTAAACAACCACATCGGTATTCCGCTTACGCTGTTACGGATTCCGGCCGGAACCGAAATTGCAGTGATTGAAATGGGAGCCAACCACCAGAAAGAAATTGCAGGCTATTGCACCTATACCCTACCCACACATGGGATGATTACCAACTGCGGGAAAGCACACCTCGAAGGATTTGGCGGGACGGAAGGCATTAAAAAAGGCAAAGGCGAACTTTTCGATTTTCTAGTGGCGCAACAGGGTATTGTTTTTGTTTGCAAAGATTTTTCTTATTTCCAACAGATGGTGAAAGAAAAAAGTATTCGAAATATAATTTGGTATGGCAGTTCAACTGAAGTTATGCAAAAAGGAACGTTATTGAATAGCGAACCCTTTATAAAAGTAGCTGTCCAAAAGGAACAGGCTCCGGATTTTGAAATACAAACCCAACTGGTAGGCGACTACAATCTCTTCAATGTTTTAGCAGCTGTAACCATTGGCAGACATTTTGGAATAGACGATTCAATTATAAAAATGGCAATTGAAGCCTATGCGCCCGACAACAGCAGAAGCCAGTTGGTAAAAAAAGGCAGCAACACCATTATTTTCGACGCCTATAATGCCAACCCAAGCAGTATGGCGGCTGCTATTGATAATTTTAGTAAACTCTCCGGGGATAACAAAATTCTGATACTTGGGGCTATGGCCGAATTAGGAGAATCTACAGCCGATGAACACCTCGCCATAGCAGAACAGATCAGAAATTTTAAATGGCAGGAAGTGGTACTTGTAGGTGCGGCATTCAAGCCCCATTCTGATTCTTTTTTGTATTTTGAAAATGCGGCAGAAACAGCCATATGGTGGCAAAAGGCGCAGATTAAAAATGCGCAGATTCTTTTAAAAGGAAGCAGAAGCATGGCTATGGAAAAAGTGTTAAATAAATAGACTTACAGAGCATCGCTTATGATATTAGTTACCCAGGGTTAGCGAGGTAAAGGTTAAATTTGTATTTTACTAAGTTTCCGAGTATTATGAAAGAAGATACCAATGTTCCTCTGCCTGTTCCCAATTACCTCCTGAGTACGCTTGACACAAGGTGTGCCCGGTGTAGAAAAGGAAAAATGTTTAAAAATGGTATCAGCATAAGCCTCAAAAAAAATATGGAAATGCCTGAAGACTGCCCGGTTTGTGGTCAGCCATTGGAAATTGAAATTGGATTTTATTATGGAACCGGATATGTGAGCTACGCGCTCACAGTTGCCCTAAGTGTTGCTGTTTTTGTTGCTTACTGGGTATTGATAGGTATAAGCATAAACGATAATAGTCTATATTATTACCTTGGAGCCAATATAGTCATTCTCATTCTTTCCATGCCTTATATTATGCGGTTAAGCAGAAGCCTATGGTTATCATTTTTTGTAAAATATGATCCAGAATGGCATTTAATAGACCCTCTTAAACCTGAACAGGTGATAGAATAGCAAATGAAGAACTGATAAAGGCCATTGCCTTACATTTGCTGCCTATGCAAACGGATTTTCGAAAGCAACAAGCACTTGAATACCATGCCAATGGAAGGCCGGGGAAAATAGAAGTCATTCCCACCAAGGAAGCAAAAACACAACGTGATCTAAGTCTCGCCTACAGTCCCGGGGTGGCAGAGCCTTGTAAAGAAATTCAAAAAGATCCAGCCAATGTTTTTAAATATACCGCTAAGGGAAATCTGGTAGGAGTTATTACCAATGGTACAGCCGTTCTGGGTTTAGGCGATATTGGTCCCGAAGCCAGTAAGCCTGTCATGGAGGGAAAAGCAGTCCTATTTAAAATTTTTGCCGATATAGATGTATTTGATATTGAGATCAATGAAAAAGATCCGGAAAAATTCTGCACCATTGTAAAAGCACTGGAACCCACTTTTGGTGGTATCAATCTCGAGGACATTAAGGCCCCTGAATGCTTTTATATTGAGAAAAAGCTTCGCGAAGAAATGAGCATTCCCGTAATGCACGACGATCAGCATGGAACGGCCATCATTAGCAGTGCAGCCCTTTTAAATGCACTCGAAATACAGAAAAAGAAAATAGAAAAAATAAGGATTGTAGTAAATGGTGCCGGAGCGGCTGCCATGGCCTGCATTCAGTTGTATGTAGCACTGGGAGTGGCTTATCGCAATGTCACCATTTTCGATATAGATGGCGTGCTTCATGAGGATCGCGATGACCTCGATCCGCTGAAACAGAAATTTGCAGTTCCCTCTTCCCGGAAAAACTGGAAACTGTCAGATGCCCTGAAAGATGCAGATGTTTTTTTGGGATTAAGCGTGGGCAATGTTGTAACTCCTGCCATGGTCAAAAGCATGGCGAAAAATCCGATTGTTTTTGCGCTTGCCAACCCTGATCCTGAGATCAGCTATGAACTGGCAAACGATGCCCGAAAAGATGTAATTGTAGCTACCGGCAGAAGCGATAAACCCAATCAGGTTAATAACGTACTAGGCTTTCCTTATATATTTCGTGGAGCGCTTGATGTGCGGGCAACTTCAATTAATGAGGCGATGAAACTAGCTGCTGTAAGAGCATTGGCCGATTTGGCCAAAACCCCGGTACCTGATATTGTAAACCTGGCTTACAACGAAAAAAATATCATTTTCGGACCCAATTATTTTATACCCAAACCACTCGATCCCCGGCTTTTAAGTATCGTAGCACCTGCTGTGGCTAAAGCGGCTATGGATAGCGGTGTTGCGAGAACCCCTATTACCGATTGGGAAAACTATACTGTTGAACTCAATCGCCGGTTAGGACTCGACAATCAGCTATTCCGCGTAATGGGTATACGAGCCCGTAAAGATGCGCGGTATGTGATTTTTGCCGAAGGCGACAACCTAAAGGTTTTAAAAGCCGCCCAGATCTGTTATGAAGAAGGTATTTGTTTCCCGATTTTGTTAGGAGATGAAAAAATTATCCGAACGATGGCCGACACAAATGGCCTCGATATTGAAGACCTCGTAATTGTGGATCCAAAAGCCGAGGAACAAACTGAAAAACGAAACGAATATGGCGAAGAATTTTTTGCAATGCGTGGCCGAAAAGGTTTCAACAGATATGAAGCTACAAAAGTCATGACCGACCGGGTGCATTTTGGTTGTATGATGTTAAAAAATGGAGAAGCCGATGCACTTATCTGCGGACCAAGCCGGGACTATTCAGGGCGTCTGCGACCAGCTTTGCAAATTATTGGGACCGAAGAAGGGGTAGATAAAATTGCAGGTATGTACATCCTGCTTACCAAAAAAGGACCATTATTTCTTGCGGATGCTACTGTAAATATGAATCCTACGGCCGAAGAAATTGCCAACATTACCTTACTTGTAGCTAAGGAAGTACGTAATTTCAACCTGAAACCTAAGGTAGCTCTGCTCTCCTACTCTAATTTTGGCAGTAGCCCAACACCCGAAGCCAAAATGATGGCTAAGGCAAGGGAAATTATCAAAACCCGCGATGCCAAACTTGTTATAGATGGAGAAATGCAAGGACTTTTGGCCTTTAATAACGAAATTCTGAAAGAGAATTATCCGTTTAGCGAACTGATTGATCAGGATGTGAACACCTTGATTTTCCCCAACTTGTCTTCAGGCAACATAGCATACAATCTTTTGCGGGAAGTAGGCAATGCCGATGCCATTGGGCCGGTTTTGCTAGGTATGAATAAACCCTTCCATGTATTACAATTGGGCAGTACTGTCCGAAATATTGTGAACATGACGCTGATTGCCGTTTTGGATGCACAGCAAAAAAAACCCTCCTCACAATTGGAAAAGGAAAAAATTCGGAAAAGATGGTGGAAACGTCGTAAAAAAGACTACTTGAAGCCGGATGACGAATCGATACAAACCGCCTTCAACAGGTAAAATATTTTTCATACTTAATCTTCGGGTATTTCCCGGATATAAGCACGAGTTTTCGTAATTTTCACGCATGAAACTACTCAGTCATATTGGTCTTTACATCATTACCATGAAGGGCATGTTTACCCGCCCCGAAAATGGCAAAATGTACTGGAAAGAATTTATGCATCAATGTAGCGAGATAGGAATCGGGTCAATGCCTATTGTTCTGATCATCTCCGTGTTTCTAGGGGCGGTTATGACCGTACAAACAGCTTACCAATTGGTGAGCAACCTCATTCCACTTAGTACCATTGCCGTGGTAGTTCGGGACAGTATGTTGCTGGAATTATCGCCCACCATTATTTGCATCGTGCTTTCGGGGGTAGCAGGTGGTAAAATCGCCTCGGAGCTTGGCAACATGCGCATAAGCGAACAAATTGATGCGCTTGAAATTATGGGTATCAATACCAAAGCCTACCTGATTGCCCCAAAAATTTTGGCGAGTATGATCATGGTGCCTGCATTGGTTATCCTTTCTGTGGTAGTAGCGCTTTGGGGTGGACGAATGGCAGGCGCCGCAACCGGTATTATTGATCCTGAAACCTTTGATCGTGGATTAACCGAAGGCTTTAAATCGCTTAATGTAATAGTCACCCTTTCCAAAGCTTTTGCTTTTTCTATTTTACTATCAAGCATATCTGCCTATTTTGGCTACAATGTAAAAGGTGGAGCTCTTGAAATTGGCAGAAGCAGCACCCTTGCCGTGGTAGTAAGTTGTATTATGATATTACTTTTTGATTATGTCCTCACTTTCTTACTCCTGAACCCATGATCGAAGTTAAAAATCTTAAAAAGTCTTTTGGAGAGGTTACGGTATTGTTCGATATATCTGCTAACTTTTTACCGGGTAAATGCAACCTGATTATTGGCAGCAGCGGTAGTGGAAAAACCGTTTTACAGAAATGTATTGTAGGCCTGTTTAAACCTACCAGTGGTGATATCCTATACCAGGGTAAAAGCATTCTTGAAATGGACACACAGGAGCGCAAACTGCTTCGGCAGGAGATCGGCATGTTGTTCCAGGGCTCTGCACTTTTTGATAGTATGACGGTGCAGCAAAATGTAATGTTTCCATTGGACATGTTTTCAAATGACAGTTTTGCTAAAAAACTGAAACATGTAAACGAAGTGCTGGAGCGGGTAAACCTTACAGGATCTAACAAAAAATTTCCTTCTGAAATAAGTGGTGGGATGAAAAAAAGGGTGGGCATTGCAAGGGCAATTGTACTAAATCCCAAATATCTTTTTTGCGATGAGCCTAATAGCGGTCTTGATCCGCAAACCAGCCTGTTGATTGATAAGCTGATCCAGGACCTCACCCGGGAGTTCAAAACCACCACCATTATTAATACGCACGATATGAACAGTGTGATGGAAATTGGAGATAATATTTTATACATGTATAAGGGATACAAACAATGGGAAGGCACCAATAAAGAAATCATTTATAATGATGATGAGCGCTTGAATGAGTTTATTTTTGCTTCTGAATTTTTGCAGGATGCCAAGCAAATGCGGGTGCTTGAAGCCAAACAAAAACGGAAAGAAAGCAAATGATTCAAATTTTGCTTATTTTTCAAATGACAATTGAGCCTTGTACCCTACTTTTGCCCCACTTAAAAAAATAATACTTGCCATGAGCGTACTCGTTAACAAGGATTCAAAAATAATAGTACAGGGATTTACCGGAACAGAAGGATCGTTCCATGCCGCACAGATGATAGAGTATGGCACTAAAGTTGTTGGAGGTGTTACACCTGGCAAGGGGGGGTCCACCCATCTGGATCGTCCGGTTTTTAATACAGTAAGTGATGCGGTGAAGGCCACGAGTGCCAATGTCAGCATTATTTTTGTTCCTCCTTCCTTTGCTTCTGATGCAATTATGGAAGCTACCGATGCAGGGATAGCATTGATTGTATGTATTACAGAAGGCATTCCTGTACAGGATATGGTAAAAGTAAAAAATTATATGCTGGGTAGCAATAGCCGTTTGATAGGACCCAACTGCCCTGGTGTAATTACTGCCGGAGAATGCAAAGTAGGTATTATGCCAGGATTCATCTTTAAGAAAGGTAATATTGGTATTGTAAGCAAAAGCGGCACATTGACCTATGAGGCGGCGGATCAGGTAGCCAAAGCAGGCTTGGGTATTACCACGGCAATCGGTATTGGTGGAGACCCTATTATTGGTACTACTACCAAAGAAGCCGTAGAACTGCTGATGAATGATCCCGATACCAAGGGAATTGTAATGATTGGAGAAATTGGCGGGGGTATGGAAGCCGAAGCGGCACAATGGATTAAGGAAAATGGCACCAAGCCGGTTGTAGGGTTTATAGCCGGCCAAACAGCGCCTCCAGGACGCCGTATGGGACATGCCGGAGCCATTGTAGGGGGTGCCGATGATACAGCAGCAGCCAAAATGAAGATCATGGAGGAATGTGGTATTTATGTAGTGGCAAGCCCTGCAGATATTGGGATTAAAATGGCGGAAGCGCTGAAATAATCCTCTTTATAGAGTTTATAGAAAAGGGTGCGGTATTTTCCGTACCCTTTTTTTATGTAAAAAAAAGCCGGCAGGCATCTCTTTTCTGAACAGTTTTTTTTATATTCACTTCTTACACCAACTACTATGAAACGTAGCTTACAGCTTTTTCTCCTTTTAACCCTTTTTTCCTGTAATCCCATCCTCAATATGGCGCAAAATAATTTTGAGTTCAAAAAAGCATGGACTGAGGTTGAAGCGTCTATGAAAGCCGGTAAACCCAAAACAGCCCTTACAGAAATTGAAAATATTTTAGCTGCCGCTAAAAAAGAAAAAAATGAGCCCCAATGGGTAAAAGCATTGGTTTACAAAGCCCGCTCGGTTCAACTGACAGAAGAAGACGCTTTTGTGAAAATTATAGCCGACTTTGAAAAAGAAATTAAAACTGCCACCCAACCTGCACAACAAATATTGTATAGTGTAACTGCTGATTTGTATCAGCAATACTTTACTAATCAGCGCTGGAAAATATACAACCGCAGCAATACCACAGATACTTTAGCAGAAAATCCGGAAACATGGTCGGTAGCCAATTTTAATGAACGGATTGGAGCATACCACCAAAAGGCATTACTGAACCCAGGACTATTGCAAAAAACCAAACTGGAACCCTATCTACCAATCATTGATACAGGAAATACACAGCATCTCCGCCCCACCTTATATGACTTACTTGCCTTTAAGGCATTGGCGTATTATCAAATAGGCGAATCGGAGATTACCAAACCTGTTTACGCTTTTCAATTAAAGGATGCTGCCTCTTTGGCGGATACTAAAACCTTCCTTAAATATACTTATACCTCAAGGGATTCTGGCAATCATTTATTTCAAGCCATAACACTTTACCAGGAAATTCTGCGGTTTCATCAAAATGACGCCAACCCGGCGGCACTTATTGATGCCAATATTGCAAGAATGCAGTTTGCCTACTCCAATAGTACCAATGCTGGTAAAGACAAACTGTATAAAGAAGCCCTGGAACAACTTTATCAACAATACCCAAAACAACAAGAGGCCATGCAGGCCGGCTATTTAATAGCGGCATGGTGGTCGCAAAAAGGTAATGAATACCAAAAGCCAACAGGAACAGAAGAAGACCGGATGGCTTTTCAAATAGCCGCAGGGTATTGCCGCGACATTATAAATAAATACCCGAAAAGTGAAGGTGGGATCAATGCTACTAATTTATTGCAATCCCTGCAAACCCCATTGCTCACTATGCAGATTGAAAAAGTAAATGTGGCAGGCAAGCCATTCCGCAGTTTGGTAACTTTTAAAAATATCGCTAAAACCTATTTCAGAATCGTTTCGCTGCCACTGAATAACCCTGCTAAGAATAATGATTATGAAGATGAAAATATTTATTGGAAACGCATTATACAACTCCCGGTTTTAAAAGCATGGAACGTAGAATTACCGGTTACGCAAGACTTGCGGGAACACAGCGCCGAAATAAAAATTGAGACCCTGCCAAAAGGAAGTTATCTGCTGATTGCTTCCAACAACTCTGATTTTTCCTTAGGCCAAAACCCGATGTTGTCTGTTTCCTTTTATGTAAGCAATATAAGTTTTGTAAATAGCAATAAAAACTATTTCGTGCTCGATCGCGAAACCGGGCAACCCCTTCCCAATGCACAGGTTCAAACATGGTACAGAGAATACGACTACAGCCTGCGGCGCAGTGTAAGCCGCAAAGGTGAAAAGTATCATACAAATAATCGCGGCTATTTTGAAATGGGAGGAAGCGGGAATGGGAATCAGGGATCTGCTTTGCTGGAAATAAGTACTGGAAATGATTACCTGTTTACTGATAATGCACAGCCTCGTTTTTACAACCCGATTCCACCACCAAAGCAATCAGCTGCGAGTTACGAAGAACAGAAGGCAAATTATTTCTTTTTTACCGACCGCAGTATTTACCGGCCGGGTCAAACGCTTTTCTTTAAAGCCATTGGCCTGACCCGCGAACCCGGCAGTAACCAAAGCAAATTATACCACCCCAATAATGTGGAGGTGATTCTACTAAATGCCAACTATGAAACAGTAGCTTCTCAAACTTTAACACCGAATGAATTTGCCAGTTTATCCGGCCAATTTAATTTACCAACAACCGGTCTTACAGGCAGTTTTCAATTACAGATAAAAAAAGGAAACCGGACGTGGCAAAAATCTTTTCAGGTAGAAGAATATAAAAGACCAAAATTCTATGTGAGTTTTGATGAATTAACCGGTACCTACCGGTTAAATGATACCATTTTATTAAAAGGCAAAGCACTTGGATACGCAGGTAATGTTATTGATGGTGCTACTGTTGCCTACCGTGTTACGAGAAGTACCCGGTTTTTGTACCCATGGTATTTTTCCTATAATAGAGGAGGACGTTCGCCTTATCAGCAAAGCAACGAAATGGAAATAACCAACGGTACCCTATTGACGAAAGAAGATGGTTCCTTTGAAATTCCATTTAAAGCCATTCCGGATGAAACGGTAAACCGTCAATCTGATCCGGGTTTTGATTATCGGATAGAGGCCGTAGTAACCGACATCAATGGAGAAACAAGAACCGAGGAAACAACAGTTACTGTTAGCTACAAATCATTACTTGTAAACCTTAATTTACCCACTACAGCCCTGTACCCTACCGATAGTGTGCTGCAAATAGGCGTATCTACCACCAACCTGAACGGAGTAAAAGAACCTGCCAAAGTAAACATTACACTTTATAAACTGGAACAGCCCAACAGGTTGATCAGAAAAAGATTATGGGAAGCCCCTGATACATTTGTCATAAGCCGTCAGGCCTTTTTGAAGGATTTTCCTAATGATCCTTACCAGGAAGAAGACGATTACCACAACTGGAAAAATGGAGAAACAGCCAGGAAAGCTTCGCTTGATACCAAAGCTGAACAAACTTATACGATTGAAAAAAACCAATTGTCCCCCGGCTACTACCGGGTAGAGGCAACTAGTACCGATAAGGATGGAGAAGCAGTAAAATCAGTGGGCTATCTCTCCTTATTTGATGCAGATAAAGGGATACTTCCCGGGCCCGCTTACCTGATCGATTATGCAGAACAGCAGCCGATAGAACCGGGACAGACCGCTACTTTTTGGCAGGGTACTTCTTTACCCGATGCCTATATTATTCAGCAAACGCTTAAAAGTAAAAACGGGCTGCAAGAACCAAACGGATCAGAAGAAACATTTGATTTTCCCGGACTCAGGAATATAGTACAACGGTTTCAGTTTGACGCAAAAGAAGCAGACCGTGGCGGCTATCAGGTAAACCGGGTGATGATTTACCAAAACAGAATCTATATTCAAAGCTGGATGGTTCAGGTACCATGGACTAATAAGGAACTTAAGATTAGTCTTGAAACATTTAGAGATAAATTACTACCTGGTCAAAATGAAACCTGGAAAGTAAAAATAGCCGGGCATAATAAAGATCAGGTAGCCGCAGAATTACTGGCCTCAATGTATGATGCTTCGCTTGATCAGTTTTTACCACACCAATGGACACCTCCCAATCCATGGTCTACAAATTATTTTTATAACAATTGGACTGCAAGTACTATCGGTACCGCTCCATTCCGAAATAAATATTTTAATGAAAAGTCTTACTATTTTGATAAACGATATGATAAATTGATCTCTCTGAGAAATGAATATGGAGATCGGGAAATGCAAATGGGTTTGCGGGGGCAAGCCGTGGGCGTGAAGATGAATAAAAGTCAACCCATGACTATGTCATCTCCGGTAGCTATGGATGAAATGAAAGAAGAAGAAGGTTACGCGGCAGACACGGCCGCTCCTTCCGAAGTGAATGAGAATAATACACCAAAAAAACAGGAAGAACCATTAGTACAAATAAGAAAAAACTTCAATGAAACCGCCTTCTTTTTTCCTGATATGAAAACCGATGCTGAAGGAACCATCAGTTTTAGCTTTACCATGCCCGAAGCGTTGACCGCCTGGAAACTGCAGTTGCTGGCTCATACCACCGATGCAAGATTTGCTTATACTACGCAAAATGTAGTAACCCAAAAGCAATTGATGATTTTACCAAATCCTCCAAGATTTTTCAGACAGGGAGATGAAATGGAACTTAGTGTAAAACTGAGCAACCTAACGGACAAAGAACTGACGGGACAAATACATCTGGAGCTTTTAAATGCTTCGACAGGACAGCCAGTGGATGGTTGGTTCCGAAATGTATTCCCCAATCAATATTTTACCGTAGCGGCAGGTCAGAGTAATGCAGTAAAGTTCCCTATTGAAATCCCCTACCTGTATAATGATGCAGTTATATACCGTTTAATTGCAAGATCAGGCGACATAAGTGATGGGGAGGAAATGGCATTGCCCGTGCTTACAAATAAAATTTTGGTTACAGAAAGTTTCCCACTAAATATCCGCAACACCAATAAAAAAGTTTTCGACTGGAAAAGGTTTACCACATTGAATTCTGAAGACACAGATGGATTGGAAAACCATAGCATGACCATTGAATATACGACCAATCCGGCATGGTATGCAGTTCAGGCATTGCCTTACCTGATGGAGTATCCCTATGATTGTGCGGAACAAACCTGGAACCGCTACTATGCCAATGCGCTGGCTTCAAAAATTGCAAACAGTACTCCAAAAATAAAAGCCATTTTTGAATCCTGGAAAAACCTAACTCCGGAAGCCCTTCAAAGCAATTTAGAAAAAAATCAGGAATTGAAATCAGCTTTGCTGGAAGAAACGCCTTGGGTGCTTGATGCTAAAAATGAGTCCGCACAGAAAAAAAATATCGGACTTCTTTTTGATATGGTTCGCATGCAAAAAGAAGCTGCCAATGCACTAAATAAACTGAAGGAAATGCAAAGCAGCAATGGCGGGTTTGTATGGTTCAAAGGAGGAGCCGATGACCGCTACATGACACAATATATCTTAACAGGTATTGGCCACCTGAAAAAACTGAATGCACTCCCTGCCGATCAGCAAGATGATTTGCAGAACATAATATCGAAGGCCATCCCTTATCTTGATAACAGAATAGAAGAAGATTATCAGAAGATCAAAAAATCTGGATCAATCGAAATAAAGACCAATCATTTGAGCCATTTTACCGCACAGTACCTGTATATGCGCAGCTTTTTTAAGGAAGTAACCATGAATTCTAAAGCCACTGTTGCCTTCACCTTTTTTTCACAGCAAGCTGAAGCACATTGGTTGACACAATCAAAATATGATCAGGGAATGATTGCATTGGCGTTGTTCCGTAATGGAAAACAGGAGACTGCAAATAAAATTCTGGCATCGCTGAAAGAATATAGCATACAGGATGGCGAAATGGGTATGTACTGGAAAGAATTTAATAACCCTGGCTGGTATTGGTGGCAAGCTCCCATTGAAAGCCATGCACTGCTGACGGAAGCTTTTGCCGAGATTGAAAATAACGTAGCACGCATTGACGACCTGAAAACCTGGTTGCTCAAGCAAAAACAAACGACCAACTGGAAAACTACCAAGGCAACTGCTGAGGCTTGCTATGCCTTATTGCTATCCGGCACAGACTGGTTACAGGAAACCCCGGGCGTAGTAATAAAAATGGGTAATTATGTAGTAGATAGCAGAGAGCAAAAAACAGAGGCTGGTACCGGATATTTCAAAGCCATTATTCCCAAAGAAAAAATCAATGCTTCCATGGGGAAAATCGTAGTAACGCTTACTGGTTCCGGTGAGGATCAAATACCTGCAAATGGTTCATCTTCCTGGGGAGCTGCTTACTGGCAATACTTTCAGGATGCGGACAAAGTAACTGCCGCTGAAACCAATGTGGCCATTAAAAAGAACTTATACGTGATACGCAATACGGATCGTGGGCCGGTTCTGGAAAAACTGGAAGAAGGCAAAAATTTACAGGTAGGAGATCGGGTGAAAGTGCGTGTTGAAATAAAAGTGGACCGGCAAATGGAATATGTACACCTGAAAGATATGCGGGCAAGTTGTTTTGAACCGGCCAATGTATTGAGCGGATACAAATACCAGGATGGCCTTGGCTATTACGAAGCCACAAAAGATGCAAGCACTAATTTCTTTATTGGTTATCTGCCACGCGGAACCTGGGTGTTTGAATATGAATTACGCACTACTCATAGCGGACAATTCAGCAACGGTATTACCACCCTGCAATCCATGTATGCACCCGAATTCAGCACCCATAGCAAGGGGATGCGGGTAAATGTTGATTGATATCAGGTAAAGTAATATTTTTACGACATGGACAGGAGGAATTTTCTGCAGAAAATGGGACCAATAGGCGCTTTGGTTTTAACAGTACCCGCCATTGCCGGCAATACCGAACCGGTAAGGGTATCTGGACATCCCCCACCTTACCTGCGTGAAGGAGATTATATTGGCATTACCTGTCCTGCGGGGGCTATAGATCAGCGGGATGCCCGGTACAGCGAAGTGATGATGGAACGTTGGGGCTTTAAAACCCGGTTTGGCAGAACTATTGGCAGAAGATGGCAACAATTTGGAGGTACAGACGAAGAACGTGCAGCAGATTTTCAACAAATGCTGGATGACCCAAATTTAAAAGCCATTTTATTTGGAAGAGGTGGATATGGCTCCATGCGCATTATGGATAAATTAAACTGGGATGCTTTTAAAAAAAATCCGAAATGGTTGATAGGCTACAGCGATATCACTGCTTTTCATTGTCATGTCAGCCGGTGTTTTGGTATCCCTACCATTCATTCGCGTATGGCAGGTGGATTCGGTTCGCAGGAAGACCTGTCAGAGACTTCGCTTAAAAATACATTGTATGGCAAACCCATTCAATACCAATGGGAAACGACAACATTTAATCGCCCCGGAAAAACACAAGGCATATTGGTAGGGGGTAATCTCAGCCTCATTTATGCGATGCAGGCTAGCGTAAGCGAATTGGATACCGATGGTAAAATACTTTTTATTGAAGATGTAAGCGAATACAAATATACGGTAGACCGGATGCTGATGAATTTGAAAAGAAGCGGAAAACTTGACAACCTGAAAGCTTTACTTGTTGGTGGCTTTACTTCTATAAAAAAAGAAGACATAGCCTATTTTACCATGTCTATAGAAGAAATTATATATGAAAAAGTAATGGAATTTGATTACCCGGTCTGTTTCAATTTTCCCGGAGGACATCAACAACCCAACCTTGCCTTGAAACTAGGAATGGCTTATGACCTGGAGGTAAAGGTAGGCATGGCACAATTGACTGAAGTCCGCAATGCATTTCCGAATCCTCCTTTGCCACTTATTGATTCCATCGTAATGCCGCAAAGCCCTTCTTTAAATCTTTGATAAGAAGGTAAACAAGCAGTGATTATGAACATAAAAACACCGCGATATTTAAAAAAAGGAGACACCATCGGATTGATTTGTCCGGCTGGTTTTATGCCTGCCGAATATACAACTGTTTGTATTGAGACTTTACAAAAATGGGGCTTCAACGTTAAGGTTGGAAAAACAGTTGGACAGCAATCCCATTATTTTTCGGGTGAGGATGCTGAAAGATTACAAGATCTTCAGGATATGTTGGATGACCATTCAGTTTCTGCCATCTTGTGTGCCCGTGGTGGCTATGGATGCTCTCGTATTGTAGACAATATTAACTGGAATGCATTTCGGAAGAATCCTAAATGGCTAATAGGGTTTAGCGATGTAACCGTTTTCAACAACCATTTATATCAAAAACTAAAAACCGCTTCCATTCACGGACCGATGGCTGGAGCATTTGACAAAGCTGGTGGAGAAGATGCTTATATCCTTACTTTAAAACAAGCTTTATCAGGGCGTAAAATGCGTTACAAGACTGAACCGCATGATATGAATAAATTCGGAAAAACTTCCGGGCCCTTGGTTGGAGGCAACTTGAGCATTTTGGCACACCTTATTGGTAGTCATTCTTTTCCCGACACAAAAAATACTTTGCTATTTCTGGAAGATGTAGGAGAGTACCTCTATAATATTGATCGAATGCTTTTGCAACTCGATAGAGCAGGTAAACTCCAACATCTTAGCGGATTGATTATTGGTGGCTTTTCTGACTGCAAAGATACCGCAGTTGGTTTCGGAAAGAATATCAATGAAATCATACAATATCGGGTACACAAATACAACTTCCCGGTAGCATTTGGTTTTCCGGTAAGTCATGAAAAAGAAAATGTAGCCCTGAAAACCGGGTTGGTTCACCGACTGCAGGTCACTAAGTCAGGAGCAGTGCTTACCGAAGGAGAATAGGCTACGGCTACATCCGATAGCAAACAGCATTAATATTCATGCCTGCTCCTACCGAGGCAAACAAAACCACATCGCCGGCTTCGATTGTATGATTTTGAATTTGCCCCCTTTTTACCAGATCGAAAAGGGTAGGCACGGTAGCTACCGAACTGTTGCCGAGCAGGTGAATGCTCATGGGCATAACATCTTTCGGAATTTCATTTTTGCCATATAATTTGAAAAGCCGCTTGATAATGCCCTCATCCATTTTCTCATTGGCCTGGTGAATAAACACTTTTTTTACATCTTCAATAGAGACGCCCGCCTTATCAAGGCAATCCTTCATGGCAAGAGGTACGTGTTGCATGGCATATTCATAAACCCTCCGGCCTTTCATTTTTATATAACGAACACGAGGATCGCTACCAGGAAAATTAGATTTACCCATATACAGGTAATAGGCCTCCTCATTACAATGAGATTGAACACTGGCACTCAGCAATCCACTGCCTTCGGTTGCCACTGGTTTGTATTCCAGAACCGTAGCACCGGCACCATCACTAAAAATCATGCTATCCCGATCGTACATATCAAGCACCCGACTCAGGGTTTCAGTACCAATTACGAGTGCTTTTTTGGCTATTCCTGCTTTAAAAAAAGCATCAGCATGGATCATGCCCTGTAACCATCCCGGGCAACCAAACAATAAATCATAGGCAACGCAATTGGGATTTCGGATTTTCAAATCATGCTTTACCCGGCTGGCAAGAGCAGGCAAAATATCAATCTGTATGGTATGTTTTACCACATTGCCAAAATTATGCGCTACAATAATCTGATCTAATGTTTCCGGATCTACGCCACTGTCTTCAATGGCAATCTTTGCCGCTTCCAGGGCAATATCCGATGAATTTTGTTCCGGTTTTGCATACCTGCGTTCAGCAATACCCGTTATTTGCCGGAATTTCTCTACAATTACTTCCGGATCTATTGAGATGAGGTTATGCTGCTCATCGTAAAAATCATGGATAGCAAAATCCCTGTTTTTCTTTTGAACGGAGGGAATATAGCAGCCCGAACCAGTAATGACACTTCTGTATAGATCCATGGAAAATTTTTGTATTTTATAAATGTAAGTGTTTTGGTTTTTTTTACAAAAAACAGTAAAATGCTCCGATTAATTTAATCCTGACAAAAGGTGTCCCATTTTATCCTTCTTGGTTTGCAAATATTTGTGGTTGTGAGGGTTGGGTTTTGCTTCCAGCGGAACTGACTCTACTATTTCCAGTCCATATGCCATTAAGCCTACCCTTTTTTGTGGATTGTTGGTCATTAAGCGAAGCTTAGTTACCTGCAAATGACGCAAAATCTGAGCGCCTACTCCATAATCCCTTGCATCGACAGGTAAACCCAGCATCAGGTTTGCTTCCATGGTATCGGCACCTTCCTCCTGCAATTTGTAAGCCCTTAATTTATTGGTCAGACCAATTCCCCTTCCTTCCTGATTCATGTACAACACGATTCCCTTACCTTCTTTTTCTATCATTTCGAGGGCACAGGCCAACTGATCTCCACAATCGCAACGAAGACTTCCCAATATATCCCCTGTAAAACAACTGCTGTGAACCCTTGTCAGTAACGGCTCGTCCTTTTCCCAGGTTCCTTTAATAATGGCAAGATGTTCTTGCCCGTTACTCTTGTCTAAAAAGGAAGCTAGAGAAAATTGACCATATTTGGTAGGCATTTGTATGGTAACAATTTCCTCAATCAGGCTATCGCGCTGTAAACGATATTCAATCAGGTCTTTAATGGAAATCAATTTCAGGTTCCATTCTTTGGCAAGTATTTCCAGTTGTGGTAATCTCGCCATGCTGCCATCTTCATTCATAATTTCAACGAGTACTCCTGCGGATTCAAATCCGGCAAGACGCGCCAGGTCAACTGTAGCTTCGGTATGCCCGCTTCGGCGCAGTACGCCACCGGGTTTGGCCCGGAGTGGAAAAATATGTCCGGGGCGACCAAGATCTGCAGGCCGGATTTCCTTAGTAATTAACGCCAATATGGTTTTGGAACGATCCTGTGCGGAAATACCCGTGCTCGTGCCGTGTCCCAAAAGATCAACGGAAACAGTAAAAGCCGTTTCATGCATGGAAGTATTAGAAACTACCATCGGGTGAAGTTCCAGTTCTTCGCAACGCTCTTCCGTGATAGCCGCACATACCAAACCACGACCAAATTTTGTCATGAAATTGATTACTTCGGGTGTGGCATGTCGGGCGGCAACAATCAAATCGCCTTCGTTCTCCCGGTCTTCATCATCCACAACAATAACCATTTTACCATGTCTTATATCCTGAATGGCGTCTTCTATGCGATCCATATTATTTATTTTATAATCCTAACCTTAATTATTTGAAACAAAGGTAAAACAATCACCCTGTCCTATTAAGTTCCGTGATTTATAACATCAATGAAACAGGGAAGATTCCGCAATTGTTTAAAGAATAAGATTCTCAAGGAGATTTAAGAGAATACTGACACCGTACATATCATCGAAAAAAAATATTGTTTGTTTTTGATGATTCAAGAATCAGTTTGTTGAATTGATTCTTGAAAAAAAACATTTTTAGAGGTTTCAGGCAAAAAAAAGACAAGTTTAGAGTACATCCTTCACCTTAAATATCAACATTTACAAAAGCTAAATAATTTAGGCAAAAGGCAAAATTGATTGATTTCTGTTAGCAAAACGGAGTATTTGTTATGAAATTTATAATAACTACCCAAAATTCTTATAGATGTGGGTAATTAAAAGTTGTTGAAAAAATCTTGATAAAAAATTAAACAAATGGCAGGTAATAATTTGTTAACATAAACCAAAGTGAATGTTAGAATGTTGGTGTTTCTTTGCAACTACAATAAATGTTTAAAAAATGAAATTAAGAATTTTATCTTTAATGAGTATGCTTTTTGCAATTTTGATTGTGGGAAGTTTACAAGCTCAGGTAACCACCTCAGCAATATCCGGTATAATAAAGAATTCTAAGGGTGAAGGATTGGAAGGTGCAACTGTTGTGGCCGTCCATGCACCCACAGGAACCTCTTATCGCACCACCACCCGGAAAGGTGGACGGTATGATCTACAAAACGTAAATACAGGCGGACCTTACAAATTCACCGTAACTTTTGTTGGTATGTTGCCTTTTGAAAGTACCGATTTGATATTGCAATTAGGCCAAACAGGTGCCCTCGATATCACTATGGCAGAAATAGGAGAAGAACTGAGTGCCGTTGTGGTAACCGCAGCTGGCAGAAGAAATACCGGATTGAAAACCGGAGCCTCTTCTAACTTCGATGAAAAATTGATTCTCGAACTCCCGAATATCTCTAGGAGTCTTACCAATATTACCACCCTGACCCCACAGGCAGGCGGTGGCAATAGCTTTGGTGGTCGTGATGGTCGTTACAATAATATTCAGATTGATGGCGCCAACTTCAACAACAACTTTGGTTTAAGCAGTAACCCACTTCCCGGTGGTGCTTCTCAGCCAATTTCATTGGATGCTATTTCCGAAATAAACGTGGTGATTGCGCCTTACGATGTAAGACAAGCAAACTTTACCGGTGCTGGTATCAATGCAACCACCCGCCGTGGAACTAATCAGTTTTCTGGAAGTGCCTATACTTTCTTTAGAAATGAAGGATTTATAGGACGGGATGCCGTTGGAAAAAATATTCCTTCTGTAGTTCCTTCAAAATCAAATACTTATGGTGCACGTTTAGGTGGACCAATCATTAAAAACAAACTATTTTTCTTTGTAAATGCTGAAACTGAAAAAAGAGATGCTCCAGGATTGGTATGGGAAGCCGATCGTGGCCAGGCTCCAGGACCCAATACCAGCAGAACTCTGGCAAGCGATCTTGATCGGGTAAGCGATTTTCTGAGAACCAATTATAACTACGAAACAGGACCTTACGAAAACCTTGGAAACTTTTTTACCCAAAGTGATAAGATATTAGGACGTCTCGATTGGAACATCAACTCTAAACATTCTGTTTCTCTTCGTTACAACTATATGAAGGGCACTGATGACCAGGCAACCAATGGCACTAGTGCTCCTAACCCACGTGCTGCAAGCAGCCGTTGGAGCCGCAACAGCATGAGTTATCAGAACAGCCTGTACAACTTTACCAATACGGTTGAAAGCTTTGCTGGTGAAATAAAAAGCCGTTTCACAAATAATCTATCCAACCAATTTCTTGCTACTTACACCAAGATTGTAGATGAGCGGGGAAGCGGTAGTACACCCTTTCCTTTTGTGGACATCCAGCAAGGTGGTGATGCTTACCTGAGTTTTGGATACGAACTATTTAGCTTTCAAAATAGGGTAGAGAACAAAGTATTGATTTTGACTAATAACCTGAGCTACAACGTTGGCAAACACGCCATTACAGCAGGGATTAGTTACGAAAATCAAAATGTTTTAAACGGATTTTTACGCTATGGAACAAGCTATTATCGTTTTGCTTCTATTGACGATTTCCTGACCAACAAAGCCCCTTCTGCGTATGGTCTTACTTATCCTTTCCCTGGCCAACAACCATTTGCCGATCTTACTTTTGGTCAGGCATCTGCTTATGTGCAGGATGAATATCGGGTTTCAGACAAATTTAAGTTAACCTACGGGGTTCGCTTTGACCAGCCTTTATTTCTGAACGATCTTTCAAATAATCCTGGTATTGATGCACTTAATTTTCGCAACCTTAATGGCAGCCCACTTAATATTGATGTAAGTAAGTGGCCTAAAGAGCGTTTGTTGGTGAGCCCACGCATAGGATTTAACTGGGACGTAAACGGAGACCGCAGCCTCGTTGTCCGTGGTGGTACCGGTATCTTTACTGGCCGTTTGCCTTTTGTTTGGTTTACAAACCAGCCTACCAACAGTGGTGTTATTCAAAATACCGTTGAACTTACAAGCAACAATGCCAGTCAGGCAGCTATTCTTGCTAATATTCGTTTTCGTCCGGAAGCTGATGCCTGGCAGAACCTGTTTCCGGCTACCCCAAGCACTCTTCCTCCCGGATCTATTGCTTCTGTTGATCAGGACTTTAGAATGCCTGTTGTTCTTCGTACAAGTGCCGGTTTTGATAAGAAATTGGGAGATGACTATACTTTGACCGTAGAAGCTATATATAACAAGGATATCAACGCGCTGTTTCAGTACAACGCTAATCAAAATGCACCAGTTGGCCAGCTTTCGGGTCCAGATAACAGACCATTGTTTACGTCTGCTACCCGTCGGTTAAATGCGAATATCAACGAGGCCATGGTTTTAACCAATACCAATAAGGGTTGGGCAACCGTAGCTACCGTTCAGTTGAAGAAGCGCTTCTCTAAGAACTGGGATGCGACTATAGCGTATAATTTCACGTATTCAACAGAACTTTCTGGCAATCCAGGTGCTCAGGCTGCAAGCGCATGGAGTAATATCCTAAGCACCCGTGGCAATAACAATCTTGGTCTTTCTTTGTCCGACTTCGCAACTCCTCACCGTGTGGTAGCCTATGTTACTTATCGTAAAGAGTTCCTGAAACACCTGGGGACAAGCCTTTCCCTGGTTTACACTGGATTTAATCAGAATCAGTTTAGCTATCGCTACAGCAATGATCTGAATGGTGATGGCATTTCCAGTGACCTTTTGTATATTCCTAAAGATGCCAGCGAAATCACTTTCGCTACAAATGGTACCTTTACTCCTCAGCAACAATCTGATGCTTTCTTTGCATATGTTGATCAAGACAAATACCTGAGCAACCATAAAGGTCAGTATGCTGAAAGAAATGGAGGAACCTTTCCTTGGTTCAGCAATCTCGATTTCCGCTTGTTGCAGGATGTATTTACCACTTTAGGCAAAAACAATCGTCGTCATACGGTTCAGTTCAGCGCTGAGGTGGAAAACTTCACAAATATGATCAGTTCTGATTGGGGTGTTTCACAGCGACTGGTTTACAACAATGGGGCAATCTTATCAGTAGCTAGTACTTCTGGCGGACCCGGTGGTCGTCCTACATTCAGGATGAACACTGTGAACGGTGCCTTACCTACTTCTACTTTTGAAAGTGTGATCAATATTAACCAAACCTGGAGAATGAATCTTGGCTTCCGTTATTCTTTCTAAATTTAGAAGGTCTTAATAGAAAAGGCGTTCTGGTTTTCCGGAGCGCCTTTTTTTTGCTTTGGCAGATCAGCAAAACTGAGGCAATATGATTTTCAACCTGACATATATAAAAATGTCCGGGTATAAAAAAACCGGTCAGTTGACCGGTTTTTTCAATGAATCAAATGAGGTCTACCCTTTTTTGGAAGCTTTCGCCCAGTTGTCTTTCAAGGTTACTGTTCGATTAAATACAAGCTGCGCTTCTTTCGAATGAACTGTATCGAGTACAAAATATCCTTTCCGTATAAATTGGTAAGCGGTGCCCGGCGCTGCATTTTGCAGATCCTGCTCTACGTAAGCATTTTCAATGATGGTGAGACTTCCAGAGTTAATAAAATCCTTAAAATCGCCTTCCTCAGAAGCTGGGTTTTCTACCTGAAACAACCGGTCGTATAGCCTGACTGCTGCTTTACCTGCATGCGCCGCACTGATCCAATGCATGGTACCTTTTGCATGGATGCCACTGGTATCATTTCCACTTTTACTTTCGGGAATGTATTCCGCAAAAACGGTTGTCAGAACTCCAGCCTCATCTTTCTCAAATCCGGTACATCGAACGATATAAGCACTTTTGAGCCTTACCACCGCCCCCGGCGCTAAACGGAACCATTTTTTGGATGCTTCTTCCATAAAATCTTCCCGTTCAATCCATAGTTCCTTTCCAAAAGGCAGCATCCGATCGCCGGTTTCGGGCATCTCGGGGTTGTTTTCTGATGGCAGCATTTCATGTTCCCCTTCCGGATAATTCGAAATAACCAATTTTACCGGATCGAGTACCGCCATTCTTCTTAATGCTGTTTTATTCAAATCTTCCCGTACAAAAAATTCCAGCAAACCGACATCAATCATGTTTTCGCGTTTGGCGACCCCTATTCTGTCGCAAAACTCACGAATGGCTTTGGCAGGGTAACCCCTGCGCCGCATCCCGCTTATGGTAGGCATACGGGGATCATCCCAGCTTTCTACAAATTTTTCGGTAACGAGTTGAAGTAATTTTCTTTTACTCATCACCGTATAGGTCATATTAAGCCGGGCAAACTCGTATTGTCTGCTAGGGAAGATTTCCAGATTTTCTATTAAAAAATTATACAATTCTCTATGCGGTATAAATTCGAGGGTACAAACGCTATGGGTAATGCCTTCGATACTATCGCTTTGACCATGGGCAAAATCGTACATGGGATAAATGCACCATGTATCGCCGGTGCGGTGATGATGGGCATGTTTGATACGATAAATAATGGGATCCCGCATGAGCATATTAGAACTCGTCATATCTCCTTTTACCCGAAGCACCTTGGCTCCATCTGGAAATTTGCCATCGCGCATTTCCCGAAAAATACCCAAATTCTCCTCAGCAGTACGATAGGCATACTGATTTCTATGGCCGGGTTGTGTAGGCGTTCCTTTTTCCTTTGCAATAGCTTCGCTTAGGCTGTCATCCACATAGGCTAGTCCTTTGGCAATTAAATTTTCAGCAAACTGGTATAACTGTTCAAAATAATTACTTGCATATAATTCGTTGGCCCACTCAAAACCAAGCCAGCGCACATCCTGCTTAATGCTTTCTACATATTCTGTTTCTTCGGTAACGGGGTTGGTATCGTCAAAACGAAGATTCGTGCTGCCCCCATACTTTTTGGCCAGTCCAAAATTGAGTACTATGCTTTTGGCATGCCCGATATGCAGGTAGCCATTGGGTTCCGGAGGAAAACGGGTCTTGATTTGATCCACTTTCCCGTTTTTAAGATCTTCCTCTACAATTTCTTCTATAAAATTCAAGCTGCGCTCTTCGCTCATATCACCTATTATTTATTGGCGAAAATACCGATTGTATAGCTTAGTTCTGAGTTTGTAAAATGGTAGCTTCTATAAAGTTGTTCTCCGGGGATTTATTGGTTTTGCATGAAACGCCTTACGCACCTTAATTTGTTGAATTTGCTTGCATAGCGCACCCGGTGGTGCGAAGGGGTAATTGGAAAGTTTTCGCTAACCTCCCCTATCCCAATTACCGACACCGTTCAAATATGCTAAATTTGTAGACACATAATGCTTACGTAAAGGTCGGATTATCTTGCATCCATCCAGGATTTGACGTTGAATATACATGCCCGGATAAAATGGTTTAATAAACAATTGAAGGAAATATCATTTACTACCTATAATTGTTCAATCTTATGTACACATACAAAATTCTTTTACTCAAAGAAGGCGAAGGCGGTTTTATGGTAACGGTTCCTGGATTACCCGGTTGTATTACTCAAGGCGATGATTTGGAGGAAGCTACGGCCATGGCCAAAGAAGCTATTGAATTATATATTGCAGCATTGAAAGAAAGATGCGAACCTATTCCCGCCGATAGCAACACCCTTGAGTATTCCTTTAACCTTAATATTGCATGAATTAATCGCCAAAGCATTTAATCAAGCTTTTAGAAGCACATGGAATAATTTTTAAGCGTGCCAAAGATTCACATCAGATTTAATACAACCCTATAAACAATATTACCGTTATTGTGCCGGCACATGGCAGCAAAGACATTTAAAAAGGTACTTTCCTCACTATTCTTAAACAAGCTGGTATTGATAAAAATAAAGTATAATTTCTTAAAGTAGATGTTATTTAGAATTACCAGCTATAAATTATTCGCCCCATTAAGGTAGTCTGAAGATGTGGGTGAAGGGCAATGTTGGATACATCATTGGAGAATGCAAAAAAGGGATTGTTTATTGACCTAAAGCCCCAACAAGTACGAAATCCTTATTGACGGGCGTAATCTCAACATGAAAGAAAATAAGGGCTTTATGCCTTATTAAAAAAAAATTCCTCCTATAGTCAGGAGGAATTTTTAACCCTTAAAACAACCAACATGAAAGATTCTATAGTAATAAACGAAGAACTATAGAATTGGTTGGCTTTTTATAAAAAAAATTTATTACAAAAATCACACCAAGGCAATATCTAATACCTGCTGCATGGTTTTTACATAGTGAAACTGCATGCCTTTGATGAAACTTGGGTCAATTTCATTGACATCTTTTTCATTTTGCCAGCACATAATTATCTCTTTTAATCCGGATCTTTTTGCTGCCAGCACTTTTTCCTTGATACCTCCTACTGGTAAAACCTGTCCCCGGAGCGTAATTTCACCGGTCATGGCGAGGTAAGGCTTCACCTTACGTCCTGTAAAGGCTGAAGTAAGTGCAGTAAGCATTGTTACTCCGGCACTTGGTCCGTCTTTAGGCGTAGCGCCTTCGGGTACGTGTACATGTATGTTCCTGGTCGCAAAAAGGGTGGGGTCAATATTGTATTTTTTTGCTATCGATTGTAAATAACTAAGGGCAGTACTTACACTTTCTTTCATCACATTACCAAGATTACCGGTCAGTTTCAATTCCCCTTTGCCTTCGCTAAGTATGGATTCAATAAAAAGAATATCGCCTCCCACATAGGTCCAGGCCAATCCAACAGCAACCCCTGGCATATTTGCCGTTTTGTACACATCATTACTATACCGCGGTACGCCTAAAATTTTATGAATATCAGGTAAGGTCAATGCTCCCTTTACTTTCCCCTTTATTGCAAATTCCTTTGCCTGAAAACGCATGATGCTGGCCAATTGCCGGTCGAGTTCCCTCACCCCGCTTTCCCGGGTATAGTTTTCAATTATTTTTTCAAGCACCGAATCGCTGATGGAAAACTTTACTTTTTTAAGGCCATGTGCTTCCCTTTGCTTGGGCAATAAGTGGCGTTTTCCTATCTCCACTTTTTCCTCAATGGCATATCCGCTCAGGTCGATAATTTCCAATCTATCCCGCAGTGCCGGCTGAATGCTATCGAGTTTATTGGCTGTGGCAATAAACAGTACCTTACTCAGGTCATATTCTAGTTCGAGATAATTATCATAAAAGGTATGATTTTGTTCAGGATCGAGTACCTCAAGAAAAGCACTTGAAGGATCCCCACGAAAATCGTTGCCAATTTTATCAATCTCATCGAGAATCATGACGGGATTGCTTGTTTTAATTTTACGGAGGTTTTGTAAAATCCGTCCCGGCATAGCTCCAATATAGGTTTTACGATGGCCTCTTATTTCACTTTCATCGTGTAAACCACCAAGACTTAGGCGCACATATTTACGGCCAATAGCATGTGCAATGCTTCTTCCAAGGGATGTTTTACCAATTCCCGGAGGTCCTACAAAACAAAGGATGGGACTTTTCATATCGCCCTTTAATTTCAGCACCGCAAGGTATTCCAGAATACGTTCTTTTATTTTAAACATACCATAATGATCTACATCGAGTACATTTTTGGCATTTTTTAGATCATAATTATCTTCGGTGATTTCATCCCAGGGAAGATCGAGCAACAAGTCTAGGTGATTGTAAACAACGCTGTAATCGGGCGTGCTCGGATGCATTCTTTCCAATTTTTCCACCCCGAGGTTAAAGGCATTTTTTGCGGAATCAGGCCATTTTTTGGTTTCGGCCTTTTTGCGCATCTGATGTATTTCGGCTATGTTGTCGGTACCGAGCTCTTCCTTAATGCTTTTTAGTTGTTGCTGTAAAAAATATTCGCGCTGCTGCTTATCAATTTCAGTCCGGGTTTTATTGGTCACCTGATCTTTCAACTGGGCAAACTGTAATTCCCGGTTCAGTATTTTTGACAACTCTTCGGCCCGCATTTCCAAATCATCCATCTCAAGGATCGACTGCTTTTCCTTGACATCTGTATTCATATTGCCTGTAACAAAATGGATCAGAAAAGAGGGCTGCTCAATATTTTTCAGGATAATGGCTGCCTCACTGGGAATATTGGGGCTAAGCTGTATTATTTGGGTTGCAAGCTCTTTGATGCTGCCCACCCGTGCTTCAAAATGCTGGTCTTCTGGCACTTGCCCTTCTACAAGATACTCGATTTTAGCTTTAAAATAGGGCTCGTCAGTAACCATTTCAATCAGCCGGAATCTCTTTTTACCCTGCATAATCACCGTAGTGCCGCCATCTGGCATCTTAATCAGCTTGATTATACGGGCTACAGTACCTACCATCACGAGGTCTTTTACAGCAGGGTCTTCAATACTGCTGTCCTTTTGGGCAAGCACTGCCACATGTTTATCTTTTTTCCATGCTTCATTTACCGCTTTAATACTTTTATCGCGACCAACAGTTATAGGAATTACAACTCCGGGAAACAAAACGGTATTACGTAAGGGAAGTAAGGGAATTTCAGTGGGGTAAATGGTGTTTTTGTCTGCTTCTGTGTCTTCTTCGTTAATGGGAATGATCGGCATGAAGTCAACCTCTTCTTCGGCACTCATAAAAAAATCTTTCATCATATAATAAAGGTATTACGACAGAATGTCACCTGTAAAGGCTCATTGTTTATTTAAAATTAATCACTGAATATGGACAAAAGTAGTGCCATCCTTATTTAATTGCCTTGATGTCTATAAAAAAAAGAAAAAACTGCCTTTTCAGACAGTCTTTTCATCGTAATTGTTTGCCAGTAAGTTATAAAACAAATCCCACTCCCAACCGGGCAGTTTGAGAACGCCAGGGATCTTTGTCGCTGATATCGTTCTTATCACTGATTCCCCAAAGGTACCTTCCAAATATCCTGATCTTTTTAATCGTAACATTAGCACCTGCCATAATCGCCACGTCGCCTGCTGTAAAGGCCGTTCTGGCATTTTTCATAAAACTTTCTCCCCGATTAACCAGCATGCTGAATTGTGGACCAGCTGATAAAACAAAAACATTGGAGAGGCGATAATTTAAAGTAACGGGGATATTCAACGCCTGCAATTTCATGGTAGAAATTTTAGATAGATCCAATAATTCTTCATAGACATCCTTAAATTCATCGGATGGGGTTAAATCAGTTTCACTGAAGAGTACTTCCGGTTGCAAATACCAGTTTTTCGCCAACTTTATTTCCACAAAGCCCCCGGCATAATAACCAAGATTATAGGCTTCTTTGAAGGATGAACCATCCATTTTTACCAGATTAGCCCCACCTTTAACCCCAACTTTTAAAAACTGCGAATAGCCCTGATGAAACGCAATAAAACCCAACAGGAGCAAGCTTAATTTATTCATACGGGTATGTTTCTTGTTAAAAAAAATCCAACCCCTGCAGCACGTGATTTTTGAATTCAGACTAAACGAATAGCGTTGCAGGCAAACCATTAATTATCCATAACAGCATATTTACACAGTATAAAGGAAACTAAATAAAAAGATATAAAATGGTAAAAAAGATCGAAACCATCGGTCTTGTTTTAATTTTTCATTTTTTTAACCCAGTTCTATGAGGGTAATTTCAGGTAAAATACCTACCCTACCCGGATACCCTATAAACCCATATCCCCGGTTTACATACAGTTTTTGGCCGCCTTTTTCGTACAGGCCAGCCCATTGTTTATACATCCATTGTACGGGGCTCCATTTAAATCCCGGAATTTCTACTCCAAACTGCATCCCATGGGTATGCCCGCTCAGGGTAAGGTCAATATCTGGATATTTGGGTCTTACTTCATTATCCCAATGGCTTGGGTCATGGCTCATTAAAATTTTAAAGGGCTGCGCCGCCGAATCGATATGGGCTTGCTGCAGATTGCCATAAGAATGGAACCGTCCCTTTCCGCTGATGTTTTGCACCCCAATCAATCCAATGGTAGCCCCCTCCTTTTCCAGAGAAACCGATTCATCTAAAAGCAATTTCCAGCCAAGTTGGCCATGTACTTTTTTCAATTGGTTGAGATTGGCCTCCTTTGCTTCCTTACTTTCCCATTGAGCATAATCACCGTAATCGTGGTTGCCCAACACACTATAAACCCCATAATCAGCTTTCAGTCGATTAAACACCTCCATATAAGGCTCCATCTCTACCGCTCTATCGTTTACCAGGTCACCCGTAAAAAGAATCAAATCAGGCTTCAGATCCAAAATCATAGAAACCCCGCGCTGCACAGCCTCCTTATCCATAAAACTACCGCTGTGTATATCGCTGATATGAACCACTTTGAAACCCTTGAAAGCTTCAGGGAGATTGGGGAAATTAAAAACCTGCTTACGTATATGATAATTGTACTTGTTGCGGAACCCATAAAGTAATGTGCCAAAAACGAGGCTTCCCAACCCGATACCCGCCCAACTTAAAAACACACTTCTTGGAATTGCTTCCGCTTTTTCATGTCCCGGTGTGGCATCTGTGTTGTGAACCCAAAATTGCGCTACAGCCCATTGGAAAAAACGACGCAAGTCATCAATAATAAAAAAGGAAACCGCCAATAGCTTGGCAATCAATAAACCCAAAGCAATGGATAAGGCATAAGTAAACATCGGGCTTAGGCCCGGACGTCCCCGAAAAGTGGGTAACATAACCAATAGAATGGAACCGGATAGCGCTAAAGCCCAGAAAATAATATAAACCGCTGTTTTGGATGAACCACCCAAGGAACGGCTTACAGCCTTCACCGCCTGAAAAATATACAGATCAAGCAGGAACAAAAACATAAAAAAGAATATAATCTGAAGCATAAATCTTGACATGTTTATTTCTTGATATGAATATTTAGATAGCTTTTAAGATATTTGTAGTATTAGCAAATATCTCCGTTTTCTTGCTTCCTAAGAACAAAAGGACATAAGAACGATTTGTTTGTACGAAAATCAACCATAGTTAGTTTCATTTTTTAAAAAAAAACATTATGATTTTTACCTATTACGGGCATTCTTGTTTTTCCATTAAAACCAAAGGATTGAATTTATTATTTGACCCCTTCATTACTTACAATGAACTAGCAAAAGACATTGAGGTAGATAAAATAGAAGCGGATTATATCTTATTATCTCATGCCCATCAAGACCATGTGGCTGACGCTGTTGCCATAGCTACCCGCACCGGAGCCACTGTAATATGTGGTTTTGAATTGATGGACTGGCTGAACAAGCAGGGAGTAACCAATGTGCACCCAATGAATACAGGCGGTAAAAAATCTTTTAATTTCGGTACGGTTCGTTGCGTGGTAGCACAGCACAGCAGCGGGCTGCCCGACGGAAGTTATGGTGGCAACCCTATGGGTTTTGTAGTTACCACCGAAGAAAGCAATTTTTACTACGCCGGAGACACAGCGCTTACCCTCGATATGCAATTGATTCCTCGCTGGACTAACATTGATTTTGCCATTCTTCCTATTGGGGATAACTTTACCATGGGGCCAGAAGATGCTGCAATGGCTGCCGATATGGTACAAACCACCCGGGTAATCGGGGTGCATTATGATACCTTCCCCTACATTATTATCGACAAACATGCTGCAGAAAAACACTTTTCAGATAAACAAATAGAATTCACACTTCCTGCTATTGGAAGCAGTTTTGAAATATAAGGTCATACATCAAACCCTTCGCATGGAAATGAGGAGGGTTTGTTTTCCCTCCATTTTGAATTTGAAAGGGTATTTTTGAAAGAGCGAAATAATTATGTAGCATTGCACAACATTTCGAGTTTGAATTTAAAACGTACATGGCAAGAATTATAGGGGTAGCAAATCAGAAAGGAGGGGTCGGAAAAACAACCACAGCCATCAATCTTGCGGCAAGTCTGGCAGTGCTGGAATACCGAACTTTACTTGTGGATGCTGACCCACAGGCAAATTCCACCACCGGCGTGGGTTTTGATTTGCATAATATAAACCTCAGTTTGTACGATTGTTTTGTAAATGAAACCTTAGCTGCAGAAGTGATTCTGAAGACTGAAATCCCCCACCTTGATCTGATTCCGTCGCATATTGACCTCGTAGGTGCTGAAATTGAAATGATTAACTACCCGAGCCGGGAAAATGTATTGAAAAAAATTCTCGACCCGATAAAAGATCAATATGAGCTTATTATTATTGATTGTTCACCCTCATTAGGTTTGATAACCGTAAATGCTTTGGTAGCTGCCAATGCAGTGATTGTGCCGGTACAATGTGAGTTTTTTGCATTGGAAGGACTTGGTAAATTGCTCAATACCATCAAAATTGTACAAAGCCGGCTGAACCCCGACCTTGAAATTGAAGGTATTCTGATGACGATGTACGATGCAAGGCTACGACTGTGCAATCAGGTAGTAAGCGAAGTAAGAAGACACTTTGATGCCATGGTATTTGACACCATTGTACACCGCAATACCCGGTTGAGTGAAGCACCCTCGGTGGGCAAACCGGTTATTTTATATGATGCCACAAGCAAGGGAACCGCCAATTACCTGAACCTTGCAAAAGAGGTTTTACAAAAAAACAACCTCACCAAAATAACCGAACAAGCCCGGTATCTCGACTAACCACTTTTTCCAATTGTTTTTTTAAGTATAAAGTGCCTTATAAATGGGTGCTTTAAGATGCTTTGCCCTATTGAGAAATAGTTTTATATTTTTGCCGCCCAAGATTTCTGAATAGTACCATGAATAAAAACGAAAATAAAAAACAACAGATCGGCAAAGGCTTGCGGAGTCTGTTAAGCAATATTGATGCCGACCTGAAAACCACCACCGGTCATTTACGCAATGAGCTGATTGAGCAATCTACTTCGGCAAAACGCATTCCACTCAGCCATATTGAGCCCAACCCCAATCAACCCCGGCGCGATTTTGATGAGCAAGCTCTGAAAGAACTTTCTGCTTCCATTAAGCTACATGATATTATTCAGCCATTAACTGTGGTGCAACTTAGCCCGGGCAAATACAAACTTATTGCGGGTGAACGCCGGTATCGGGCTGCAAAAATGGCTGGGCTTACTGATGTGCCAGTTTACCTGAGAGAAGCCAACGATCAGCAAATACTGGAACTCGCTTTACTGGAAAACCTGCAACGCGAAGACTTGAATGCCATAGAAATTGGGCTCAGCTACAAAAGGATGATGGAAGAACTCCATTTTACACAGGAAGAAGTGGCAGAACGCATGGGTAAGGAGCGCAGTACGGTAGCAAATTATGTCCGTTTACTGAAATTACCCCCCGATATTCAGGTGGCGGTTAGAAATGGCAAAATGAGTATGGGCCACGCCCGGGCCATCATCAACGTGGATCATGTAGACAATCAGTTGTTTATTTACAATGAAATTATTGAAAAAGGACTTTCGGTAAGGCAAACAGAAGAGCTTGTACGCAAACTTTACAAAGCTCCGTTGAAAGTTAAACCTGCTCCAAAATCAGGTTTATCCCCTGCTTATAAAAGAATTGAAGATAATTTAGCTTCTCATTTTGGAACCAAGGTCATTCTGAAACATCAAAAAACAGGTGCCGGTAGTATTGCCATTGAATACTACTCCCTGCAAGAACTTAACAAAGTCATTGAGTTGCTTGGTATCAAAGTGCAATAAGTCTGCAGCATGAAGCATTGGATCGTAACAGCCGTTTTTTTAATATTGGTGTGCAGTTTGGTTGCCCAAAAAAAAGAGTCCTCTAAAGGGCCTGCCAAAACCTCTCCGGTTGTCGTTACGCCTGTAATGGACAGTGCCCAACTCGTGGATTCCCTCCGACGGGCTGCTATTCGAAAGGTAACAAGGCATTCGGCAATTATACCAGGATGGGGACAAATCAACAACAAACAATCCTTGAAAGTACCTATCATTTATGGTGCGCTGGGTTTTACTACTTTTCTTTTTTTTGACAATATCAGCCAATACCGTTTGCTAAGGCAGGCTTATATCTACCGGCTTGACACCATTCCTTCGAACGACAACCTTATTGACCCCCGCTATAAGCCTTTAACAACCAACTCCATCCGTTTTAATCGCGACGAATTCCGACGCAATGTGGATTACAGTGTTCTGGCTTTTATCATTATCTGGGGACTGAATGTGGTAGATGCCACCGTTTTTGCTCACCTCAGAGGGTTTGATGTTTCGGATGATCTTTCCATAAAAATACAGACACCGAGGTTTAATATTCAAAACGGATATGCCCAACTTGGGATTTCTCTACAGCCCAAACATAAAAAAACGGAATTGAAACCTTTACCGGGAAAATAAGAACTACCTGAAAAATAAGTTATGAAGATTGCTTTGATAGGATATGGTAAAATGGGGAGGGCTATAGAAGCCATTGCCGTAGAGCGGGGTCATGAGATTGTGCTGAGAATAGGCATTGAAAATCTAGAAGACTTTACAGAGGATGCAATAAAAGCCGCCGACGTAGGTATAGAATTTACCGGTCCGGAATCGGCTTTAAAAAATATTTCTTTTTGCCTTAAAAACAAGGTTTCGATAGTAAGCGGATCTACCGGATGGCTACAGCAATACGACACCGTTGCCCAATTGGCGGCAAACCACAAAACCGGTCTTTTGTATGCCAGTAATTTCAGTCTTGGGGTAAATATTTTTTTTGAAATAAATAAAATGCTTGCCCGGCTGATGGCCCCGTATACCGACTATAAAGCCAGTATTACCGAAATACACCATACTGCCAAACTAGATGCACCAAGTGGGACTGCTATTACGCTTGCTGAACAAATTTTAAAAGAAAACGCTGCCAAAACCAAATGGGTTAATCATTCTACCGGAGTACCCGAAGAACTTTCCATTGAAAGCTTTCGGATAGATCCTGCGCCCGGTACGCATACCATCTCCTATGAATCGGCAACGGACACGATCCGGATTGAACATGAGGCCCATAGCCGTCAGGGATTTGCCTTAGGCGCCGTGCTTGCTGCAGAGTTTCTCGCCGGAAAACAAGGTGTTTATTCTATGCAGGATGTTTTAGGTCTTCCCCGGTAAAAGTTTGCCGGACACGCAGGGCTAAAATATTCGTCAGGAATCTGCTCTGTATTTTAGAGGACTCCTCATTTTCCTTCATGCAAGACCGAAGAGAGGAAAGCTTTCCCGCTGTTTTAATATTTTTAAAGGGCTTTCGTCAATTATTTAAGAATGCATAACAATCCACTATTTTTCGTGCATCCATGCTCTCGAAAAGGCCTTAAAAAACAGAATGGAATCAGAGAGGATTGGTTTAATACTCTTTAATGGTATACCAGTATATTTTCACTTAACTTCATTTGCATATTCAGAAATACCTTCCACATGAAAAATATCCTTCTTTTATTTCTTTGCCTTCCTTTTTTTGCAATAGCACAAAGAACCCCCACCACGCCGCAAGAAAAAGCGGTAGATGAAAAAGCCCAACTCGTAAAAAACTATTTCAATAAAAAAGATATTGACAGCTTATATACCTTGCTTGCACCTTCGTTTAAAAAACAAGTAAGTATAGAAGTACTTAAAAACGGAATGGTAGATCAACTTGGACCCTATGGAACCATAGTTGATTTTGATTTTGTAAACCAAAAAAACGGGATCAGCAAATACAAGACCTTGTTTTCGGCAGGAATAACCTTACAAACCATCATTCAGTTGGATGAAGAGGGGCTAATCAATACCCTTGCGATGCAACCCTACAAAGATGAGGATGCCCCCAAACGGAAAAATTTATACAACGACAATGCACTCAAAACAGCCTTTGATAGTGCTGTTGATAAGGCAGCAAGGAGCTATATGATGGATACCGCAACTAAAGGGTTGAGCGTAGGGATGTATTATAATAACCAACAATATTTTTATAATTACGGTGAAGCCAATAAAGCCGGTGACGTAAAAGCGAGTACCGAAACCGTTTATGAAATTGGGAGCATTACCAAAACATTTGCCGGCAATTTGCTTGCCAAAGCAGTAAAAAAGGGACTCATTCAATTGAATGACCCCATTACAAAATACCTGCCTGATAGTGTAGCAGCCAATCCGGCCCTTCAAAAAATAAAAATAGTTCAACTTGCCAACCATAGCAGCGGTTTGCCCCGACTGCCACTTGATATTTTTCTTGCACCGGGCTTAGATCCCAAAGACCCATACTTTCATTATGATGAGAAACTGCTCTTCAATAGCCTGAAACAAATTAAACCTATCAAAGAACCGGGCGTGCAATACGAGTATAGCAATTATGCTTTTGGTATTCTAGGCTCCATTTTGTCACGGGTTTACAAAAAGCCGTTTACCGAACTGGTAAAGCAAAACTTTATTACCCCCCTGCAAATGATCCATACTACCGCAGAAAATAAAGTGCTGCCCGGACAGGCCATTGGGTACAACGATATGGGAGAACCAACCGCCTATTGGAACTTTACCTCGATGGCTACTGCCGGTAGTATAAAAAGCAATGCAGCCGATTTGCTGAATTACGGCATACAAAGCATGAAAGATATGAATGATAAAAAGGGTAACCCTACCCTGCTCGCTACCACCACATGGGATTCGAACCCCAATATTGTTACGCTTGCCTGGCATAGAAATCCTGCAGATCAGCAACCCGCCATATACCAGCATGGAGGAGGCACTTATGGGTTCAGGAGTCAAATAACAATTTGTCCTGCCCAAAAATGGGTGGTGGTATGCCTTGCCAATCAGGGCGTAGACCCGGGAGCAAGCGGGGTGGCTACAGCCATTGAGAATTTTTTTAAGCGTTAAAGGAACAGGTACAGGCATTGGGGACGTCTAAAAAGGGACTAAAACCAATTGCGATGCAAAAAATCTGTCTTTTTCTTTCAGGTCTGCTGTTCAGCGGGCTTCTTCTGGCACAGGAATCTGCTACCTATCAGCGACCTCCTAAAATACTCGAGGAGCTGTTGTTGGCGCCCCCTACTCCTACCGTTAGTATTGACGACAAAGCCAATTATATGTTGGTCATGGAGCGCAGTCAGTACCCCGATGTGGAAGAACTGGCACAGCCTGAACTCAGGATTGCCGGGCTGCGAATTAACCCACGAAATTTCGGACCAAGCAGGTCGAACTACATTACTAATTTTAAGATTAAAAATATAAAGTCCGGCAAAGAAATGCAGGTAAGCGGTCTGCCTGCTAATCTGAAAGGTGGCAGTCCCACCTGGAATCCCTCGCAAACAAAAATTGCTTTTTCCAATTCCCTCAACGACCGGATTGATCTGTACGAGGTAGATGTAAAAACAGGCTTTGCCAAAAAAGTAAACAAACGGGCTTTGAATCTTGCCCTCGGCAGCTATCGCTACCACGATGATGCTACCCTGATGTACGAGGTAACGATGGCAACCGCTGCTGCGGCTCCCAAGGAGCCTGTTGCGCCATCTGGTCCGGTTATTCAGGAAAACCTTGGTAAAGCCGCTCCAAGCCGCACCTATCAGGATCTGATTAAAAGTCCGCATGATGAAGCCCTCTTTGCTTTTTATACTACCACCCAACCGGTTATGAATAAGGCGGGAGTTGAAACCAATTTTGGCAAACCAGGCATTTACACTACCATTTCAGCATCCCCTGATCATAAATATTTTATGGTTCGGCAAATACAAAAACCCTTCAGCTACCTCGTTCCGGTAAATGGGTTTCCATCCACCATCGTCATTACGGATGCCAAGGCAGTATCCCTCAAAAAACTGGCTACCCTGCCTTCTTCCGAAACAGCACCTTCTGGTTTTGATAATGTGCAGGATGTACCAAGAGGATTTAGCTGGCGCTCCGACAAGGCAGCTACGTTGGTGTGGAGTAAACCACTTGATGGCGGTTTGTATAAAAACACCATGGAATTTCACGATGCGGTATATACCCTGTCTGCTCCCTTTACAGGAAATGAAGAAACACTGGCCAAAACCGCCATGCGCTTCAGAGGAATTACCTGGGGGAACGCTACCATGGCATTACTGAATGAAGGGCTTACCCGGCAGCAAAAAGTACGTGTTCACAGGCTGGATCCGGCAACCGGCGCTACCGAAGTATTGATAGAACGCAGTACCAACGACCGGTACAGCGATCCTGGCTCGCCTGTGCTGGAGCGCAATAGCTACGACCGGCAGGTACTTAAAATAATGAATAACGGTACCGCCTTGCTGATGGAAGGGGAGGGAGCCTCTGCAGAAGGGGATATGCCCTTTCTGGCATTGTTTGACATGAGTACCAAAAAGAATACAATCCTGTGGCAATGCGTAGCCCCCTATTATGAAACGGTGGTAGAGGTAATTGATGCGGCACAGAAAAAAATGATTACCCGTAAGGAAAGCCTGACGGAAGTACCCAATTATTACCTCCGCGACCTGAACAGCGGTACCACCACTGCGCTGACTAATTTCACCGATCCGCAACCCGCGCTTCGGGAACTGACCAAAGAAAAAATAAGCTACAAGAGAGCCGATGGCATTGACCTGACCGCTACTGTTTACCTGCCTGCCGGCTTTAAAGCAGGTACCGATAAGCCACTACCCGTATTGATGTGGGCTTATCCCCGCGAATTTAAAAGCGCAGCCGATGCAGCACAGGTGAGGGGGAGTCAGTACCGATTTAGTGGTGTAAGTTGGGGCAGTCCGGTATTTTATGCCACGATGGGTTATTGTGTAATGGATGCCACCGAATTTCCCATTGTAGGCGAAGGCACCAAGCAGCCCAATGATAATTTTATAGATCAGTTGAGGCAAAATGCAGAAGCTGCGCTGAAAAAAATTCATGATCTCAGGTATGGCGACAGCAGCCGTGCAGCCGTTGGTGGCCATAGCTACGGCGCGTTTATGACAGCTAACCTGCTGGCACATACAAGGCTGTTTAAAGCTGGCATTGCCAGAAGTGGTGCCTATAACCGCACGCTCACCCCTTTCGGGTTTCAGGCCGAAGAACGGACCTTCTGGCAAGCCCAGGAACTATACCTCCAAATGAGTCCTTTTGCGCATGCCAACAAAATAAAAGATGCCCTGCTGATGATCCATGGAGAGGCCGACAACAATTCCGGCACCTTTCCTATTCAAAGCGAAAGAATGTATGCGGCCATCAAGGGACATGGCGGTACCGTTCGGTTTGTGAGCCTGCCTTTTGAAAGCCATGGCTATGCCGGTCGCCAAAATGTACTACACATGCTGCAGGAACAATACGCCTGGCTGGAAACTTATGTAAAAGGAAAATGATACTACAAAAGTAAATTCCACAAAAAACGGAGTCTTTGTAGAGACTCCGTTTTTTTATTCTGCCTATTGAATGTATGAGGTCGTATGGAGAAAGGGAGTAATTTTAATAGGTTGGGGGGATTGGTTTGGGGAATATTTAGCCGAGGTGGGTGTGGGTTTAATAAGGCACCAAGGCTGTGGATTTTTTTATGCACGGCTCTACCCAAGATAAAGCGAATGCACAACTCAACTACAAGGAACTTTTAAACTTGTTCCGTTCCTCGGAACAAATGAATCAGGAACATTAATCTGTTACCAAACAGTAATTGATGCGCTGGTTACTAAAAGGTAGATTCGGCAACTGGCTTCCTGAAATAAAACCATCAGGTAGTTCATCATACCTTGATTTCTATTCATTCAACAACTCGGGAACCACTAATAAAAAAAACAATAACTAATCAGGGTAAAAAGAACCATACATAGAATACCCATTATAAAACGGAATTTCTAAATTCTGACTATTCGTAAAATATTCCAACACAATTGTGCGGTTGTAAAGAATATAAAACGATTTTGGTGTGACCGGCGTGTAGCGGGATGTAGGTTTTGCTTTGGTAAACAAGATCACAAGAAGGTAGGGGTGATTTTTTTTGCATATTTATCGGATGAAAAAAATCGCGGTTCATCAATAAAATTTCTATAGGAATGATTACTTTTACTCTATGTCATTACAATGAGATTCAAATACAGCAATCAGTTGTTTAGGTATATCACAAAACAGCCATTTCAAATCATCCATCTTCACTTATGAAAAAGTACGATATCCTATGGAAAGGCATCATTGAAGATATGCCTGTCTTTTTTATCCTGTTTTTCTTTCCGCAGGCTCGTCAGGTGCTGGATCTTGAACGCGGCGTGGAGTTTCTGGATAAAGAACTTGAAGAGCT
>JBBQXO010000003.1:0-99713 GCA_038209595.1 Chitinophagales bacterium | reverse complement strand
TCCTCGGATTGACGACACTGTAGAGGTCGCTGATTGCGCCATGTCTTCGTCTTCGACGTCATGCCGACGATAGAAGGTATCACCCTATTCGAAGCGTGGATTACGCAAGATTTTTGTTCGAAGCGATTTCGTCATGCGGATTATTTTTTACGCCGTTTCCTTCGGCGAAGCGAGACTCCTCGTTCCTCGGAGTGACGACAAAGAAGAGGTCGCTGATTGCGCAACGTCTTCGCCTTCGACGTCACGCCGACGATATGAGGTATCTGCTTATTCGAAGCGTGGATTACGCAAGGTTTTTTTCGAAGCGATTTCGTCATAGGGATTATTTTTTACGCCGTTTCGTTGGGCGAGGGTAGACTCCTCGTTCCTCGGATTGACGACAACGGAGAGGCAAACCTGCCTATCGGCAGACAAGTTTTAAACTACAATCCTAAACAAATAATAAACCATCCCGCATGAGGCGGGAGCAACCAAACCATCCCGCATGAGGCGGGAGTAACCAAACAAAATAAACCACCCCGCATGGGGCGGGAGCAATCAAACCATCCCGCATAGGGCGGGAGTAACCAAACAAGACAAATCGAGCGTCTTTTAATTTTGACCCCACGGATTTTAAAACAGGGAGAAGACATATAAAAGGACTGGGTAAAATTGTCGTTCAAAGGGCTCCCTAAACGCTGAATGGTTTTATGGCGGGCGCAACATCAACCGCTTACAATCTTGTTGCATTGCAGCGAACAAATACAGTCTTCAAAATTTTATCCCTATATAAATATGCTGTGCAAAGCGATCCTATCTTCGTATCTTTCAAACCGTAAATATTAAGTGCCAAATGAGCATATTTTTTCTCCTGCTGCTTACACTGACGCTTTTCATTAGCTGTAAGGATCCCTCATTTGATTCCGGTACCGACAATCGTGAAGCTGAAATACCCATACCCATTATCAATTATTCGGTGGCGCAATACTTTCCTCATGATACAACTCTTTTTACCGAAGGACTATTGTTTCATGATGGAGCCTTATTTGAAAGTACAGGTTCGCCGGAAAATATCACTTATGCCAGATCGCTTATTGGTATATCAGATCTGGAAACAGGAAAATTCGAGCCTAAAATTGAATTAGATAAAAACAGGTATTTTGGAGAAGGCATTGTTTTTTTGAACAATAAATTGTACCAACTGACTTATAAAAATCAGGTGTGTTTTGTTTATGATGCCAAAACTTTTCAACAACTCGGGTAATTCAAATACACAAATATAGAAGGCTGGAGTTTGACTACAGATGGAACCAATCTGATCATGAGCGATGGAAGCAATAAGCTTTCCTATTTAGATCCTGTAAATTTTAAACCAACAAAAACCCTTAGCGTAACGGAAAATGGATTGATGGTCGACAAATTGAACGAACTGGAATTTATCAAAGGATATATTTATGCCAATATCTGGCTGAGTAACTTTATTGTAAAGATCGATCCGGCGAATGGGCAGGTAGTTGGTAAACTTAATTTAAGTTCCTCAACCCATGAAGCAAAAATGAAAAACCCGAATGCAGGCGTGCTGAATGGGATAGCTTATGATCCTGTTGCCGATAAGGTATATGTTACCGGCAAAATGTGGGCGAATTTTTATCAGATTCAATTTCCCCATTGATTGAAAAGAATAATACCATTTTATGACGGCTACAGCATCAGGATGCTTAGTGCCAAAAGGTAACCGGAGAATACGTCACTGTAAGTAAACAAAACAGGTATCTATCCTTTTAAAGGAGTAGGAGCAACCTTTCTATTTTTTTTTAAATGTTCTTTGTTGACTTTTTTGATTAATTAACAATCACTTTTGCCATTCATAAACATCATTGATTAACAACCTCACAATTAAATTTATGAAATTCAATCCAATGATTTGCCTCCCAGTATTGTTGGGTTTATTGATCACAAGCTGCGATGGACAAGGCTCGAACACCACGGGTAATAAAGAAGGTCAATCAAAAGTTACTGCTTCCAAATTTAAGGAGGGACAAGACTACATTGAATTTAAAAGAGCCCGTGTGTTAGATAAAGTAGGTTTTACCAAGCCGGTGGAAGCCTGCAGTATTTTGATTCCTAGCCAATAGAATTTTGATGCGGGGATTATCTGGAACGCCCCGGGAACGGCTTTTGCCGGTAACAATATGAGCATAAAATCAGAATCGCCTGACGGAAAGTATAGTTTTGAAATGTTGCCAAATGTTCTATGGAGTTTTATCGACGACCCATAATTGGCTGAATTCAGCCGGCAGCAGCAGTACCCCAAATATTGCTTTTATAGCGAACCCTTAAATACCACAGCTTTCTTTAAAAATGTATTCGCCCAGAATGAACTTAAAAATCCGGAAATCATTGAAATAAAAGAGAATAGCGAAGGACAACAGATCCTAAAAGAAAATGCGGAAAAAACGAGGCAAAAAATGATGCAAAATGGTTCAGGACAAGTAAACACCTATCCCAGTTTTATTACGGCTACGGTAAAATGGTCTCCTGATACTGAAGCCTTGGTTCTTTGTGGTGTTGTGATTACAGAAACCCTGATCCCCAATGCATATACTGGAATGTACGTAAAAAGCTATACCACCATCGCCACAGAAAGAGTTGTTTTTAAATACCCGGCAGGGGAAAAAGAGCAGGCAACCAATATGCTCAGCGTTATGATGGGCAGTATGCGCACCAATACGGCATGGAAAAACAAAGTGGATGGATTTTGGCAAGAAGCAAGGGACCAAAGCAGGATTTATCATCTTCGAAAATTGCAAATGCTCGATGCTCAAACAAAGCAAATGGGAGAAGATGCCATTAAAAAAGGGCAACAAAACCTTGATGCCATGGATGCCAATATGCGCAGCTGGGAAGCCAAACAACAATCACAAGACCGTATACATACCAACTTTATAAAAACCATCCGCGAAGTAGAAAATTACAGCGATGCTACCGGAAAAGTAGAACTTACATCGGGTTACAGCCATGCGTGGAGCCGAAGTGATGGCAGCAGTTTTATCATGAGCAACAATCCCAATTTTGACCCCTCTTCGGTTTTTCAGGACCCCCGATGGAAGCAAATGAGGCAGGTAGATTAATGGGTGTTGTGCCAAGTATTGATTGAATCGGCTGTTAGGTCGTAAGGAATATTTTCAACGAATTCACTGTGTTGTGCGAAGCACTCACTGACTCGGCTTCCTATGCAAAGCAAAACGTCGGTGCAGGATGTTGTATCCCCAAGATGCCCTCGCTTTACCGTCACGACGATAGGAGACACCGCATCATTTGAAGCACTGACCGCCGTAGCGCTCTGTGTAAACTGAAACGGCGGTGCAGGATGTTGCGCCACGAAGAAGTAGTTCCATGAAACGATCAGGCACCAAATGGGCAACGTCAACCCCTTTCGGCAGTGAGACGTTTTGAGGAAGACTAACTTTAATTGAAATCAGAATTAACAATTTTTACAAGCTGATGTTATCTAATTGTACGTAAAACAATTATAGTAATGAGCGTATTCTTTTTCGGCGAAAGAACTTGGAGTAACGGAAATGGTGATTGAAAGGAATTAGCCTTGTTCTTCAATTAAGAAGGTCAACAACCACTGTGGATTCAATTACATTTGCCTTTTGCATCTTCTTTAGTTTTTTCAACAACTTCAAGAAATGAAAATGCAGGATACTTTTTCATATAATAATAAAGAACACAACGAATTCTTAATCCAATAACTGGTAACATTTCTTGAAGCTTAAACTGGGCATAGATATTTCGAACACCGGCATGGATTTCCATATTTCAAAATCATATAATTCAATCGCTATGCTAAGCAAGAAATTATAAATTCTTTTGTTTTTTTCTGGAAAACGCTTCTGATTTGAAAGCCTCATAATTAACCCTAAAAAATCACTCGGTATCTTATTTACAATTGGGACTAATGATATTTTTCCATTTAAAATCAAAATCAATTCTTCCCTTGTTATGCCCAAATTCTTATGATTTGCGTTAAAAAAGTTAAGCAAGACCTAATATAGAATTAAATTTCTTTGATAACCGATTTGATTTTTAGATTCAATAAAAGTGCTGATGCAATAAATTTCTGGAATTACTTTCCTCTTTTTGCATCATTTAATAATATCTCAAGATAATTCCAGTAAAGCGAGATGTCGTTAGATATAATTGATCGTTGAAAATCAGATCATGCTTTACAAATTCCTCGAATGAATTGCAGCCTTTAAGCCTCCTGATTTTAAATGGATTATTTTCTAACTTTTGAACTAAAGGCCCTTTAAATAGAACCTTATCATGCCTAAATCTTTGATGGAAAGCAAAATTCCTTTTTGTCAACTAAGAATAAATAATAGTCTATATCAACTTTTATATCATACTCCAATGACTTGGTAAAATAAATAGCTATTTTTTCTGCTTTCCTACGGGAAGCAATAGGCAATCGCCAATAGCATTTGCCGAAAGAGAAAGCCATTATTTTGAAGGACGCATGTATTTATTAAGGGTAACAAAACACGAAGTACCTCCAAAAGTCACCATTTAAACGAAAACATATATTGACCGTACTGTAAGACCCAATACCACTATCGGGCAAAGACAAACTATTTTGAATGCATGGTACCGTAAACAGCTAAAAAATTAAATACTCCCCTCATTTCCAAATGAGAAAAAATTATGGGGGTGACCGTTTCAGACTTGGGCGTTAAACAAATGAAAACCAAATGGGGTACTTGCAATATAAAAAAAAGCGAATTTGGGTAAATCTGGAACTGGCAAAAAAAACCAGCAAGTTGTTTAGAATATATTGTTGTGCATGAAATGGTGCACCTGTTTGAACGACATCATGGCGATAGATTCCTTTACTATATGGACAGGTTTCTGCCCAGGTGGAAACAATTGAAAATTGAACTCAATAATCTGCAGGTGAGTTATGGTGATTGTTATTTTTGAATTTTTTTTGGTCTGATTAGGCCATCGACCCTCACCTAACAGGAATGGATTAGTTTCAAATGTTGAATAGGATATCTGGTGAAAGAACTAATGAAAAATGCAAGAATGATGATTATACATACTGTCCTGCTAACCGATTGCTACTAGCTTGGGGGCTCAAAATTATAATAGCCCTATGCCGAATTCCATCCAAGATGCTTCCATATTATTTGCAAGTTTAAGGTCTCTTTTTGATGGTTATGTTCTATGTTAAAGGTGCAAAGCCAAACTTCAACATGATTATATGTATTTTGCCAGTGTGGGTAATGATTATTGGGCTTTGTTCCTTTGGCATCAATTAATGACATGAATTTCCAGGCATCGTCATATCTTTTGAATTCAAATACTCTGTATTATTTACGCATGTTTCGCCTGTATGTAGCGGTTGAAAAGTGTACCATATTACGGTTTAAAAGTGTACCATATTACGGTTGAAAAGTGTACCACTTTATGGTTGAAAAGTGTACCACTTTATGGTTGAAAAGTGTACCACTTTATGGTTGAAAAGTGTACCACTTTATGGTTGAAAAGTGTACCACTTTATGGTTGAAAAGTGTACCACTTTATGGTTGAAAAATGTACCACTTTATGGTTGAAAAGTGTACTACTTTATGGCAGATTAACTCGTCACTTTATATTGAATCAAAGAGACACAACGAATGCTAGAAGTGGAAACGAATCATCAGATTATATTACTATATTGTAGGGAAGGACTAAGTCAGCGTAAAATAGCAAAGAAGCTAAAGATCCATTATTCACAAATAGAACAAACAATCTCACTAAGGTTTTGGAATTAGTATCCAAATGGATATTTGAACAAACCAAATAGTAGGGCTGAAAAACATAGTGTATATGTCATGAAAGATTTAGTGCAATGAATTGGTATTATTTATACGCTACACGCCTTATGGAAAGGACTATAAAAGTCAATGGAAGGTTTTCAGGAATGACAGTCCGATCAATTTTATCAGAGAATATTTATATATTTGGCTAAGGATGTACTACAAATTATACAACCAAAAACAAACAAAAAATGATTACCATTCAAAGGCAAGACGACACATTTGTATTTAATGTAAATGGATTACACAAACTTTGGGCTTTTAAAAGTCAGTTAGTTATTCCAGTAGATAATATCATAAATGCTTATCATGACTCAGAGAGTATAAAGGGTTGGAAAGGTTGGCGGGCACCGGGAGTATCTATTCCATCCATCATTACAGCGGGAACCTTTTATAAAGATGGCAATAAAATATTTTGGGATGCTTCAAATATCGACAACTGCATAATTGTGGATCTGAAAGACGAAGAATACAAGCAACTTATTATTGAAGTGGAAAACCCAACAGATGCTATAAAGACGTTGACCACCCAAGAGTAGGTAAATGTAACTTATAGCGCTGTGAAAAGAGGGGGCTCTTTCCATGAAATTTGAATTCAAAATCCAAGTGCAGTATGTTTTTTGGATGGTAGTGCTCAAAATTCGTGCTTTCGCGAAGTTACAAGCGGTTCCACCTGGTCTTTTTTATCCACGTAATTCGCCGGAAATCCCATGGCCAAACCCTGCTCCCATAAAAGTTTTAATTTCCCTTCACTGGATTCCTTTTGCCGTTCATAAATTATTTTACTGGTAATGGCTTAAATATTCACAATTTTAGGGTTAGTATGGAGGACCATCCTCTACGAAGCTCAGAGCCAAGCTTTGCAACAAGGAAAAGCTTTATTAAGTTTGGGGGATATAAAATGGGAAAACAGGAGCCTACGGATGCAAAAAGTCGAGTAGTAGCAGAACAAGGATAAATAAATTCAATATGGATACCGGTGAGGTATCAGAAATACCTATTATAAACTGATCATTTTAATGCAAATACGCCAATCCTTGTGTTGGCAATTTTTGAAGACCTTCGCGATGTACGACCAACTAAAAAAATATTGTAGTCAGATTGTCCCACTTTTGGACAGGGAACTTGATCTTATTGATAGGTGTTTTGAAGAAAAAAAGGTAAAGAAAAAGGATTTTTTACTGCAGGACAATAAAGTTTGCGATTTCATTGCCTTTATTGCAATAGGTTCTATCAGACATTTTCATATTAAAGACGGAGTAGAAAAGACTTGCGATATTTCGTTTGAAAGTTCCTGGGTAACTGACTTCCAAAGTTTTAACAGTGGTACTGCAGGCAGAATGAATCTGCAAGCAATGGAAGAAACTACTGTTTTTCTGATTAAAAAACAAAACCTGCATAATCTCTATAAGGAATGCGGTAAATATGAAACATTTGGACGCCTTATGGCTGAACAAGTCGCACAAAGAGCCACCGAAATTGCTATGTCTCTATCGTCAGACAAACCCGAAGAAAGATTTCAAAATTTAATAAAATCACAGCCTGACCTATTTCAAAGAATTCCACAAAAATATATAGCTAATTTTTTAGGTGTTAGTCCAGAAAGTTTAAGCCGAATTAGAAATAGAATCTTCCATAAAAAAAAGTCTTAACTTAAGTCAACGTCTTCAAGGTCATTGTCATTGCACCTTTGTTTCTCATTTAAACAAATAAATAAATGAAATACATATTTTTCACTTTAATCATTATGGTAATGACAATTACAAAAAGCTTAAATGCACAACCACCAGACTCTTCAAAAATCAAGAGCTATGAACATCAATTGGACGATGTGATGGAAATTATTGATACAACTGAATTAAAAATAAAACTCAGGGAGGTGGAACAGCAATTCCAGCAAGAAGAAAGCGAAATTAACAAGGTGCGACTTGGTATCATTTACCATGAAACAGCTTTAAATCTGTCTTTTTTTTCAACAACAGAATATAAGGGCTATGCCAAAAAAAGCTTTGATCAATTAAGTGATTTATTTATTTCACCTGAAACAACCAAAGAATTGATGCCTTTTATTGCTTCTTACAGAGCATCTGCCTTATCATTGGTTGGAGCAGAAACCAAAAGGATTAAATTACTTGGACAAGCATTTGTTCTGTTTGGCGATGCTGTAAATAAGTATGCTGAACTTAGTTATTTGCCGGAATTTTTAAGGGGAAGCGTTGCTGAAAACTTGCCATGGTTTTTCTTCTCAAAAAGAAAATTTTCGAAACAAGATACTCAATCCATCATTAATAAGCAAATCAGGAATACCGGGTTTGCTAATTGGAAAATAATGAGCTTTGTATATTGGTCATGGGCAAAACAAAATCAAGGTAAGAAATATAGAAGTCAGGCAGTGAGTTATCTCGAAAAGGCAATACGCCTTGATCCTGATTATAAAGCAGCAAGGGAAAGAGCCGAAGAATTAAAATTAAAATTTACCAAATAAAACCGTTGTAATCATTGATTTGTGCCATAAGTTGAATCGACGAATAAGCTATCGGAGAAAGTTTCGCTTATATGCGGCTGTCCCGCAAGTACAAATAATGTTGGGCATTTGAATATATTTTTTAAATCTACTCGTTGTGAGGCAGAGGATAAGAGATTGTATGCAAACTCCGGGACGTTAGAAATATCTTTTAGTTGTGTGCCATCAATAAGATTATTCTTACCTGTTGACTTTTTAAAAGTGGTTCATAATAAGAATAAATTAATGAAACGCAGAAATCTCATTTTGACAGCAATGGCAGCTTTGCCTATGTTTGCTTTTACAAAAATAGCATCAATATTTAACATGAGAACTGATAAAGAATTTAAAGTTGATGCAGGGTAGGCAAGGTTTTGAACACACTACAAAATGAAAGGTGTTCCTTTAAACACACTCGATATTAAAATATCGGGGCGCGATACTGAAAACGATTTGACAGTTTTTGAACAGACCGGCTTAACCCCCAAAGGAGGGCCTCCTTTGCATATTCACGGCAATCAGGATGAATGTTTTTATGTCATTGAAGGTGAATATTTATTTCAAGTTGGAGAAGAAAGGTATCAAATGAAAGCAGGGGATACTATTTTTTTGCTTCGAAAAGTTCAACATGCTTTTGTACAGCTTTCGGAAAAAGGGAAGATGATTGTTTCCTATTTGCCAGCAGGTAAAATGGAGGCTTTTTTTGCTGTAACAGATAAATGGATTGTTTCACCTACAAAAGAAGAAATTATAAAAGTATTTGCCGACCATGACATGCAGGTGGTTGGCGCACCATTGAAAGTGGATGAATAAATGAATTTCTGGCGGGGATTAGCGAATTTGGCGATTGTCGTTGGATTATGGGGTGAACAGCGTGAATGCATAATTGTATCAGGATGCCTTTACACCCACTGGGGTGGTAAGAATGATTTTTTCCATGCTTTTGGGGATGTTCGAAATTTTGAAATGGAGATTTATAACCGCTGGGGAAAGGTAGCATATCGAACCAACAATATTCTCGAAGGCTGGGATGGAAAGGCAAAAGGATTATTGCAGCTTTCTGGAGCATATATATATGGTCTATATACCGATATTGATCGCGCTCTATAAAAGTAGTGAAAGTCACTTTTATCTTGATCAGGTAATTTATCGGAGCTTATTTATGGCCTGTTTCAAGAACTATTGGATCATTTAGTTTTGCCTGGATCTTTCAAAAATAGTCTTTGGTATGATCCTTACTTTGTTTGAAAAAGTATTATCTTTAAAATATCTTTCTGGCACAATGTTTGTTTATCAAAAGTAAAATTGATTACTGAAACCCTGCAACCACCGTTAAAATGAATATATTAATTACTGGAGCAACAGGCAATGTAGGCATGTCCCTTTTAAAATACCTTAGAAATCAAAAAGGTGATTTTATAATAAGTGCCGGTGTCAGGGATATTGAGGAGGCGAAGGCCAAACTGCAGGATTTAAATGTTTCCCTGGTAACTTTTGATTTTGAAGATGTTTTAACTTTTCAACCTGCCCTTCAAGGCATAGAAGTACTTTTTTTACTTCGTCCGCCACAGTTGGCTAATGTTGATAAATATTTTAGACCGCTAATGGAAGAAGTCAAAAAATGTAATGTCAGTCAAATCGTATTTTTATCTGTTCAAGGAGTAGAGAACAGTAAAATCATTCCTCACCATAAAATTGAAAAACTGATTATAGAACTGAAAATAGCTTATACTTTTTTGCGGCCTGCCTACTTTATGCAAAATTTCACGACTACGTTGCGTTCCGATTTGCTGAATAAGGATAGAATATTTCTTCCGGCAGGGCGAGCGAAATTCACCTTAATAGATGTGGATGATATTGGGTTGGTAGCTGCAAAAGTATTGGCTAAACCACAAAATTTTCTCAACAAAAGTTTGGAGTTAACAAACAACGAAACGCTGACCTTTTACGAAATGGCTGATAAATTAAGTATTGGTTTAGGTAGAAAAATCGAATTTATTTCACCCAATTTATTACAATTTTTTTTTACAAAACGCAACGAAGGTGTTCCTGTAACCTTCATTTTTGTTATGATAATGCTGCATTACTTTCCAAGATTTAAAAAGACCCCAAAAACAACAGGATGGGTGAAAAGTATTGTAGGACAAGAACCAAAATCTTTTGATGATTTTATTAGGAAAAATATAGAGCGACTTAAATAGAAGGTGCGGGATACTACAGTAGTTTCTGTTATACCTGTTCACTGAATCTTAGTTAGCAAAGATGGTGTTTCAATAAAAATAGAATTTGCGCCCTATTCGTTCTTACCCCCTCTATTTACCTGCCTACCCTCCACTTTTGCCGTCTATAAATTATTTCAATTCAGAATGACCAAAATTCCACAATTTTAAGGTAATAAATGAATAAGTGCTTAAATGCTATCTAAAAATTTATTTCGGGCAGGGTATATTTTTAATAGAAATGGAATAGGATACTGGGAGTAGGTGTTTGCAGGTTATTCGTAAGTGCCTGTAAATATCATCTTAATATGTAGGAGCTCAATAATCAAATAACCAAATGTAGTGGTTTCAATCCGCCTGATTTCTTTTAAATATTCACGTTATTAATTATGTAATTTCAAAACCGATACTATGAATAATTCTGGCTTAAAGCGCATGAGAATCGGCGCAACGAGTTTGGTAACATTTTTGATTCTTGGTTTGCTTTTTTGGGAACACTATCATGGCGGAGTTACCACCCACCATATTCTGCATCGGGATGACTTACCCGGGATCTCCAACTTATGGGGGGCACTTTTACTCCCCTTGCTCACGTGGATTTTATTGGGTAAGATTAAAGTTAGGCTGGAAAATAAAATATCGCTAACCTTACAGCGTAATATGGAAAAGGGTAGGATTCTTTGGTTTTTCCTGATAGGATTAACCTTTGGAATTGTCCTTTCAGTTAGTTTCACCTATGACTATAAGCTATTCTTGGACAATGTTCTCTTTATCCTATTGGCACTAAGCCTGCTAATACCCATCTATTATTCAGAATTTATATTGGGCTTTGTATTGGGCATGACTTATACATTTGGAGCGATAATACCCACTGCTTTTATCTTGATACTGGCAATTATTGGGTTTTTGCTTTTTAAGTTTATCAGACCTTTGTTTGAAAAAGCGTTAATGGCCATCACTAAAGGATTAAATATTGGAAACCCAAATTCTTAACATTAAAGTTTCTTTACCGGGTCTTATATAATAGCCTGCATCAGCAGTATATATAATAGTCGTAAGTAAGGCAGCCATGTATTATTTTTTATCATCCACCAAAAATGGAAAATTTAGGAATGACAATGTTTAATGAGAGAATATAGATGGGCGAAGGGCTAAATTTTTTTTTCAAAACATTCAGGAAATGGAACCGCTTGAATCTGTATAGACATTATATGGAAAGATGATCCTGACATGCACAGGTTTGATTTTTATGTGGAAAATTTGAAGCCAGAAGATGAAAAGATATTTCTTCTATAATTATAAATCCTGAAATTCTGGAAACTAAAATGAAATCGTAATAAATAGCAGGTTAAAAATAGGTTCATGGAACTTAATTACGTCAGAGTTCTTTCTCCATAGAGCAGCTATTCCTGAGGAATATTTTTACTCATCATTTCTTCCTATCTTTAATTATTATCGTTTTTATTATCCAGGAGCTTCTGGCTGAATGTATAATAGAAGGTGGTTTTATCAATAAATCTTCTAAGATCAGACATTAAAAAAGAAGGAGAGTAATTTCAATGCCTTGATCAACTTCGAAAAGTAACAGGAATTGATTACTAGAACCTACAAAATGCTTAAGAGTTTGTTTTAACACATTTACATAAAATACATGAAAATTTCACCATACAAAATAAATAATCATGCCATTTGTAAAAGTCTACATCCACTTTGTGTGGAGTACAAAAAATCGTAAGCCATTTTTAGATTCAAAAGAATTGCGGTTTAAAGTGTGGAATCACATGAGAGAAAATGCCAAAGAAAAGGGTATTTTTATTGATTTTGTTAATGGTCATGAAGACCATTGCCATTGTTTAATTTCATTAGGTGTAGATCAAACTATCCAAAAAGTAATGCAATTAATTAAAGGAGAGTCTTCCTTTTGGATTAACAAGAACAAATTGACAAAAGAAAAATTTGAATGGCAAGATGAGTATTTCGCTGTATCTGTATCCGAATCATTGATTGATATAGTAAGAAAATATATTAAAAACCAGGAAGAGCATCATAAAAAGAAATCATTTGATGATGAGTTTATTGATTTTATTGTAAAACATGGATTTCAGAAATTTAAGGGATAATATTTTGGCAGAAGCCAATAATGTCTTTGATTTTATTATCCTCCTGCTAAAGCAGGAGGCAATTGAATGGATTTTCACAATAGATGATTGCATTATGAATAGGAATCGGGCTTTAGCCCATTCCAATAAATGGTATTTCGGCATTGGATGAATCCATTATGAATAGAAATCGGGCTTTAGCCTATTCCATAAATGGTATTTTGGCATTGGATGAATCCATTATGAATAGGAATCGGGCTTTAGCCCATTCCATAGATGGTATTTCGGCATTGGATGATTCCATTATCAATAGGAGTCGGGCTTTAGCCCATTCCATAAATGGTATTTTGGCATTGGATGAATCCATTATGAATAGGAATCGGGCTTTAGCCCATTCCAATAAATGGTATTTCGGCATTTAAAATATCAATAGAAATGGGCTTTAGCCCATTTCCCATTCCAATAAATGGTATTTTGGCATTGGATGAATCCATTATAAATAGGAATCGGGCTTTAGCCCATTCCATAAATGGTATTTCGGCATTGGATGATTCCATTATCAATTGGAATCGGGCTTTAGCCCATTCCAATAAATGGTATTTTGGCATTGGATGAATCCATTATCAATAGGAATCGGGCTTTAGCCCATTCCATACATGGTATTTCGGCATTGGAAGATTCCATTATCAATAGGAATCGGGCTTTAGCCCATTCCAAATAAATATGAATTCGGCATTGGATGATTCCATTATGAATAGGAATCGGGCTTTAGCACATTCCATAAATGGTATTTCCGCATTGGATGATTCCATTATGAATAGGAATCGGGCTTTAGCCCATTCCAAATAAATATGAATTCGGCATTGGATGATTCCATTATCAATAGGAATCGGGCTTTAGCCCATTCCAATAAATGGTATTTCGGCATTTAAAATATCAATAGAAATGGGCTTTAGCCCATTTCCCATTTCCCATTCCAACAAATGGTAATTCGGCATTGGATGATTCCATTATCAATAGGAATCGGGCTTTAGCCCATTCCAATAAATGGTATTTCGGCATTTAAAATATCAATGGGAAATGGGCTTTAGCCCATTTCCCATTTCCCATTCCAACAAATGGTATTTCGGCGTTGGATGATTCCATTATCAATAGGAATCGGGCTTTTGCCCATTCCAATAAATGGTATTTCGGCATTGGATGATTCCATTATCAATTGGAATCGGGCTTTAGCCCATTCCATAAATGGTATTTTAGCATTGGATGATTCCATTATGAATAGGAATCGGGCTTTAGCCCATTCCATTAATAATTGGGCATCCCCCTAATCCTCCACATTCGGTGGAATCAATTTATACACCACCGGGGTAACAATCCGGCTTAGCTAATCCTCCACATTCGGTGGAATCAATTTATACACCACCGGGGTTACAATCCGGCTTAGCAGGGTAGAGGAAATCAACCCACCAATAATTACGAGAGCCAGCGGACTAATAAGCGGATTGCTGCTTAGCGCTATGGGGGTGAGGCCGCCAATAGCGGTTAGGGAGGTGAGGACGATTGGGAGGAAGCGGATCTCACCGGCTTCACGGATGGCTTCATCGAGTGATTTGCCCTCTTTGCGCAATTGGTTGGTAAAGTCCACCAGCAAGATCGAGTTTTTTACCTCGATGCCTATAAGGCCTATAAAACCCACAATTGCCACAAACGACATAGGGTTACCGGTAGCCCAAAGCAATACCACGCCTCCGATAATGCCAAGAGGTATTACCGATAATACAATCAGTGTACTTTTAAAGGTCTTAAATTCCAGCACCAGGATGGTAATGAACAGGAAGATGGTAAGAATAATAACTGTGGAGAAATTGCCGCCAAAGGCTTCGGCCTGCGATTCAGCTTCCCCGGCGGGGATGATCTCGTATCCGTCAGGTAGCGCGATAGACTTCGATTTTTCCAAAAATTCCTTTAGTACATCCTGCGCAAGTGCGCCCTTACCCGCATAGGAAGTTACCACGGCATATCTTTTTTTATTGATATGGTTGATGGTAACCGGCGAGGTTTCAAATTGGAGATCGGCTACAAGGTTGAGCGGGACAGGTTTGCCGGCAAGGTTGTTTACAAAGATGTTATTCAGATTTTTGAGTGTGGCATAATCTGCCCGGGGAGTATATATAGTGATGTCAAAATCTTCATCCATTGCCTCATCGGTTACGGTTCCGAGTTTAAAGCCAGCAACGGCCAACCGAACCGTCCGGTCAATGTCTCCGGTTAACACCCCAAGCAATCTTGCTTTTTCGGGATTTATTTTTACACGGATATCGCTTTTTAAAATATCTACTTCGTTGCGTACATAAATAGCGCCATCAATCGAATCGAGGATGTTTTTGGTAACGGCTGCGAGCCTGCGGAGCGTATCAAGATCATTGCCTGTAATCCGGATGGCTACCGGAGCTTCTACCGGTGGGCCTTGTTCAAAATCTTTTACTTCAATTTTGGCACCGGCAAATTCCAGGAATACATTCCTCAAAGAATCGATGAGGTCTCTTTTTACCTCCTGCCCGGTATTTTCCTGCAACTGCACAAATATTTGTGCAAAATCACCTTTCTCTGTTTTCTGAAGTTCATTGTAATAAATCCTTGGGTTCCCCTTGCCCACATTGCTTGTGTAGTAGGCAATCGTGGGTATTTTTCCCAATGTGCTTTCCACCCTTCGGGCCATTTGGTTGCTTGTTTCAATATTGCTTTGAAGCGGCATATTGATGTTGATAAGGAATTGTGGTTTTTCCGAAGTGGGGAACAGTTTGAAACCTATGACCGGGAAAAGCAGCAGCGATCCGGCAAACATAAGTAACCCGATCAGCAAAGTCAGATAGGGTCTGTTTAAGGCGCTATCTAGGATACGGCCATAGCTGCCACGAATGAGTTTTTGAAGACCGCGTAAAAAGATATTGCCTTCTGCACTGTGGTTGGTTTTAAGAAAGCGGCTTGCCAAAAACGGAACCACGGTTAAGGAAACGAGCATCGAGGCCAGCACTGCTGTAATCACGGCCATCGGCAAACTGCGGATGAATTCGCCGGAAGCTTCGGGCAAAAATACCAGCGGCAAAAATGCCACAATCAACGTTGCGGTGCAACCTATCACCGCCAGCCCGATTTGTTTAGTGGCTTCAATCGCAGCTTTACGGCGGTTATATCCTTCCCGCAGCCAACGCTCTATATTTTCCACTACCACTATGCTGTCATCTACCAGCAATCCCAGCGCCACCACCATGCCCACAATGCTCAATTGGTTCAGCGATATACCAAGGGCATTCAGCGCAATCAAACCCAGTGCCAGACTGAGCGGGATGGCAATCATCACTATCAGTGATGCCCGGTAGCCCAGAGGCAACAGCGTAATCATAACCAGCCCGATGGCAAGGAGGAAATCGACCCCTAGACTTGACAGTCTTTTGTTCACATTATCCGCCTGATCAAAAGTTTTCACCATCACGATATTGGCGGGCAGTTTCTTTTCAAAAGCCTCGAGGGCCGACATGTATTCATTAAAGGTTTTTGAGATATTGCGACCACTTTTTTGCGCCGCCATTATCAGTACTGCCCGGTGTCCATTGATTCGAACAATATGTTTTTCCTCCTTGTATTTCATAGATACCTCGGCAATATCCTGCAACAGGATAATATTGCCATTGGCATTAAAAACAGGGGTCGTTGCTACTGCTTCAAGGCTTGTGTATTTGCCACTTGTTTTAATGTTGAATACCTTTTCGCCAGCACGGATATTGCCCCCCGGTATATTGGCTGCCTCGCTTTGTATACTTCCTATAATGGCCTGCAGCGGAATACCCAATCTTGCCAGTTTTTCCATTTGGATATCTATCCTCAATTCCTGCTCCTGCACGCCTTGATATTCTACTTTTTTCAGCCCGGGTAGTTTTTCCAAAATATCCACCAGTTCATCTGCTTTGGCCCGCATCTGTTTCATAGGGGCGTTTTCGCTGATCAATCCTATTTGTATGATTTTTACATCGGTCGGCGTTACTTTTTTTATTTCAATACTGTTCAGTTCTGCAGGTAATTGTCTCCGTATAGCATTTATTTCCCTTACCAGTTCCTGATACTTATCGTTTACATTAGCGCTGTAATTAAACTCTACAGTAATCACTGCAGCACCATCGTCAATCCTCGTTTTAATGCGTTTGATATCATCGAGCTCACTTACATTTTTTTCAATGGGTTTTACCACCAACTCTTCCATATCCTTGGGGCTTGTACCGGGATAGGTGATAATGATAGGGAACTGTGGCGGATTGATTTCTGGATCTTCTGCTCTAGGCATATTGAGCAACGTATTGGTCCCCACGATGACCGTCATGGTAAACATCAGTAAGGTAAGTTGCCAGTTTTTTACAGCAAAAGATACAATTTTCATCGATTGAAATTAGAAGCCTGTGGGGATTTTTTGATGGTGATAATAAAGAAATATTTCTATTCTACTTTAATGGTGGAACGTTCATTGAGATAGGCGCTTCCGGTAATAATAACCATATCTCCGCTTTCGAGCCCCGATATAATTTCTACCCGGTTCTCCTGCATCCTGCCTATCAGAACATTTTTTCGTTGCACTGTTTTTTTATCTCTCGTTATAAAAACATACCCATTGTTTCCGTTGGCTTCGAGTAGCGCAGCATATGGAATCACGCTAACATAAGTTACCTGCGCGGTTTGGATAATGGCTTTGGCATACATGCCTACAGCGGGGGCAGCTCCTTGCAGATTTACCCGTATCTCCACCGTAAAACTACCGGTAACCGGATCGGCTGTAAGCGAGCGCCTGCTTACTTTTCCCGAAAATGTTTTCTCAGGATAAGCATCAATATGCACTGTAGCGTTACTTCCTGTTTTTACCAGTGCCCATTGGGCATCGCTCAGCCCTGCTTTTAAAACCCATTGGCTGTTTGCCGAAATATTACTCAGTAATAAAACCGGGGTTCCGGGTCCGGCAATTTCGCCGTTATTCGACAATTTTTTTATTACAAAACCATCGGTAGGCGCAATCAGTTTTATAAATTGCTGATTGAAAAGTGCGACCGATAAACTTTGTTTGGCAAGGTCGAGTCCGGTTTTTGCATTTTGAAGTTGTTCGAGGGTAGCCACACTATCTCTGTACAAGTTTTGTATTCTCTGGTAATCGCGTTCTGATTTTTGTACATTCAAATCTACCTGTCCTACCTGTGCTGCAATTTCGGTATTGCGGAGGGTAGCAAGCAATTGTCCTCTTTTTACAAAATCGCCTTCGTTCACCAAAACAGATTCTACTACGCCGCCTGTTTTGAATGATAGTTTAGAATCCTCTTCTGTTTGCAATAAACCCGAAGCTTCTATCTGCTGTGAAAGACCACCTGTTTGTACAGGAGCAATCTGCACAGGTACCGGGGCATCGGATGCCACGATTTCTTTGGCTTTTTGTTTCTCTTTGCAGGCGCCTGCCAAAAGCGTAATCGAAATCAGATATATGGTAAATGTCTTTTTCATTTTTTATAAGCAGGTAGTATTTAGTTGCTGATAGGGGACAAAGCATGCTGACGCTCATAGTCAGCCAATGCAATAAGTGTTTTGTATTTATAAACCTGTTCCATTATTTCCGAAGTAGTCATTTGGTTGCGGGCATCAAGCCATTCAATAAAAGAGTTCGTGCCTTCCTCTCTGCCAAGGTCAATTAGTTTAAAATAACTTTTGGTTGCAAGTACTTGTTTTTGCGAAGCTTTAAAATTGGAAAAAGCTGTGTATACATTGTTGGTGGCTTCAAAAGCTTGCAGCTCCAGATGTTTGCCTACTAATTCCTGTTGGTTGAGGCTTTGCTTTACATTTTGTTTGGATTCTTCAATTTTTATCAAGTTTCTTTTACCATGAAAAATAGGGATTTCTAATTGCAACCCTGCAAGATAATAGGGACTATTTTTATTAAAATCAAAATCAAATCCCTGTGCCCCGCCATCTGCAAATGCATTCAATCTGGGCTTTCTAAAAGCTTCGCGTATTTGTAAGGCAGTTTCCTGTATTTGTATTGCTGTTTCAATTTGTTTTAATTCCTCTCTTTTCGAAATATCGGTGGGGAAGTTTTTTAAAGAAAGACTTGCTTCCTCTAGCAGTGGATTACTAAGGGTAAGAGAATCTTCCAGCGGTTTATTCAATAAAAAATTGAAATAGGCTTTGGCATTCCGCGCAGTATTCTTTGCATTTAGCAGTTGCGCGGCCACTTCCATTACTTCGGCTTCACTTCTTTTAATATAAGCCGGCAATCCTTTGCCATTATTATACAGCGACTGATTGACCATTAAACTACGCTGCACCACCGTTTGGGCTCCTTTGTAAATATTTACCGAAGCCATGGCAAGCAGGTAATTGTAATAAGCCTTTTTTATATCCCGGGTAAGTTCTCTTTTATAAATAGCTATATCGGCTTCGCTTAGTTTTATTTGGTGTTCGCGTATTTGCCGGTTCAATTTTAGTTCGGGGTTCAGCACCGGGTAGGTCATTCTTACCCGTATGTCATAAAAGTTATTGGGTAAAAACTGTTCGTTTACATTGGCAATGGTAGGGAAACGGGTGCTGCTTGTCAACTGATTGAGCGTATTGTAAACCGGATTCAACAGATCGCCAACGGGTACGGAAATTTGACGACCCCCTTTGGCCAGTGTGTAATTTCCTTGAAAAGAAACTGCGGGTAAGAAATAGGTGTTCGCTTCTTGTAATGCAAGCAGGCTTTTTTCAAGCGTAATATTTTTATCTAGTAGAGTAAGGTTGCTGTCCAAGCCTTGCTTTATATAGTGTGAAAGCACCGCTGCTGCATCGGCAGGAGATTGCGCATATATGGTCAAACCGGTGGTTGAACAAGATAGGAAAACAGTAAAAAGCAGACATATTTTATTCAACCCCATATAGCTATCTCAATTATTAAAAGTATTGTTTACATATAATTTATAAATTCAACAAAAATACTAAACAGTTTCCGAAGTAATTAACATAAACGAAAGCATTAAAATAATATTTTATGGGTTTAACGGTGAAGATTCTTTTTCCTTTTCGGTTGATTCTTTCGGAGGATCCTTATTTCCATCGCTTTTAAAAGGAATAAATAGCTAAAAATTTAAATCTAAGTATTTGATAGTCGGTTTTTTCTAAAGCGTATAAATGAAAGATTTATTTTATGCAAGGCCTTGAAATCTGGCTTTACTGGATTTTTTAATACATGAATATATAAATTTTAATTCGAAAAATAATGCTTTTACCTCAAAAATAATATTGTCACCCATTATATTTCCTTTTTGGTAAGGGAATTTCTATTTCTAATGCCTGTTGCTGGCTGCGGGTAGCTGATTTTGTATAAAATGGGGTGTGTCAGCAAGGGAATTAGAGGGTAAAAAGCGTTGGATTTTGTTAAAAGCAGGTTATCAAACCCTTAAAATCAAGCGTATTTTGGAACCCTTTCTATGTTTGAACATCATTTCTTTATTCTTCTTAAATAATTGATTTACAGTTGTTTTTAAATTTTTTCATCCATTTTGATATCATTTTAAGCACTTTAATTAGGGTTTTTCAGCCCAAAGTACCGGCCTATGTTTGCAATGTGAAAGAAACAGAAAAGGCCTTTTGAAAAACATTATGACTGTCTCCTACACAAACACACAACACACCATTCGTTTTGCACTTTTACAAAAAATTGCATCTCTTCGATTGTTGCCAGTGAAGAAGAATCGGACCGAAAGGTCAGTGTTTGATTAACAATTTAAAAACGAAGAAAAATGAAAAAGATCAATTTATCAGCAATTATGATTGCCACCATCATAGGTTTTTCATCTGCCGCATTTGCAGGCAACATTAACCTTAATGGTTTGAAACCAGTTACATTTTCTGAAACCGCAGTAAAAACATCGCCCATCTCTGTAAAAGTGATTGGAACCGAAAACAACTTTTTGATTCTTGCTATTCAATTAAAGAAGACTGATGAAAAAGCCGGGTTGTTGAAAATTTCTGATGGAGTAGGAGAAGTTTTGTACACCGAGAGAATTATGGATACTACGTTTAACCGTATTGTAAAAGTATCTCCCGAAGAAGTGGGTCAGATTGAATTGGAATACAATACCAACGATGGTATAAGCCGTATTAAATACGACTTGAATGTAACCAACACAGTTTCTGGTTCTATCAGCGAAGTAAAAATCAAGTAATTAACCTAAAACAATTAGAATAGCGGCGGGCTTTGGCTCGTCGCTATTTCTATTTACTATCTTTAGCTGCTATTATGCAGCATATATATTGTATATCCGGTTTAGGTGCCGATTTCAGGATTTTCCAGCATATTCATATTCCGGGCGCTTTATTACATCCCATCCAATGGGAAATGCCCGAACCCGGCGAATCGCTCCCTTCTTTTGCTATGCGTTTGTCTAAACAAATTCAGCATCCGGATGCCATCTTGATGGGGGTTTCTTATGGAGGCATGCTCGCCACCGAAATCAGCAAACAAATACCGGTAAAGAAGATCATCATCATTTCTTCCAATCGCTCTCCAAACGAATTTCCACGGTATCTGAAAATGGCTGGCAGGTTACGTTTGCACAAGCTCGTACCTTACCAATTGGTCACTCGTTTTTCGGGGCTCAACCGTTTTATTTTTGATACCCGCAGCAAAGCCGAGGAATTATACCTGAAAAGGATGATGCTCAAAGATTCCGATATCCTTTTTATGAAAAGATCGGTGAATATGATTATGCAATGGAAGGAAGATCACAGAGAAGTAACCAACCTGTTGCAGATTCATGGTAAAAAGGACCGGTTGCTATTACCCGGTCGTATACAACCCGATTATTGGATTGAAGACGCCGGGCACTTTATGATATGGAATGCAGCCGAAAAAATCAGCGAGATCATTCATCGGGAAATCCAGTCTTTAATCCCTTGATGGGAAATTATCCTTTAGCTTTTTCCATGATTTTTTAAATTCGGTTTTTTCTGGAGGAATATAATCTTTGGCTTCCTCCAAGTATTCTTCTTTCAACTGATCGTAAAATGGTTTGCGATCAATAGCCATCGAGGAAATATTGCTTACCATGGCAGCCAGCATCAGGTGAAAAATAACAGAATGTCGGTCGGTCATTTCCAATACGAGGATAGCACTCGTAAAAGGGCTACGGGTAATACCGGTAAGGAAGCCCACCATGCCGGCTAAAATCATCAAGTTGGCATTGGCATCTACAAATCCCATCCAGTGGCTGATGGCACCACCCAATGTGGCACCCGCTGCCAGCGATGGGGCAAAAATACCGCCTGCTCCACCTGAGGTAAAGGAGAGTAACGGACCTAAGAAACGAACAATCGGCAGGTACCATTTGGCAGATTTACTATGGGTAAAAAGTAAATCGTTCATGATCTCCTTACCAGGCCCCAAAGCTGATACCGTAACAAAAGCCCCCATCGTAGCCATGACCATAGCCACCCCCAGCAAAAAATACAATTTCTTTCGCTCGGTCAATTTTTTCTTCCATGCGAATATTTTCAGGATGGAGGAACCCAACCCTGCCCCGGCCATACCTGCCAGTGCTGCTGTTAATATAATAGGGAAGAAAATATACCAGCTAGAGCCGGTTACTGTGGGATAACCCAGATAAAGGTAAGGTCCCAATAAACCCTGTGCTGCCAAACCCGAAATAATAACCGCGGCAAATAGGGGCGTTCTGAAAAATTTAAAATGGTTTTTTGCTAGTTCTTCCACCGCAAATACAATCCCTCCAAGTGGGGTATTAAAGGCGGCGGCAAGCCCCGCAGCGGCTCCGGTAATCACCATGTTTTTCCGGGGAACTTTTGGCCAGGAGTCTGGCGTAATATCATTGATGAATTTAAATATGGAACCGGCAATCTGTATAGTAGGTCCCTCCCGCCCGATAGCGCCTCCACCAAGTACCATCAGGATACTGCTGCCAATTTTTATGAGCATGATACGGACTCCAAGCAGATACCCGACTTTTTCATTGTCGCGGGGATTGGATAATTCTACCGCAGCCATCACCTGTGGGATACCACTGCCCCTTGCGGCAGGCGAAAATTTATTGACCACCCACCAGCTTAGCCAGAAAAATAAAGGACAGGTAATAAAAAGGATCCACCATTGCATAGCTGCAAGCCAAAGAACGATATGCTCGGCCCAATCAAATAAACGGGCAAACAAAACAGCAACCAAACCGGTGAGCGCGGAGGCTACCCAAAAAGGGATGGTTTGTAGAATGTTCCGGCGTACGGCATCATTATTTATCGCATTAAAACGCGCAATGATTCCCTGTTTCAATGCAATTAACCAATGCTTAAACATGACATGCAAGATACTATCTTGAATTTAAATGACTCGCCTTAACCCAAAGTTCATTCTGACAGGGTGATTTTTTAACCCCATTATAGGATTTTTCTTATGGTTTTCCGAGGTTGGGGTAAAAGTGGTTTCGTGGAAAAGAATATCTTGCGCCTCAAGTAATTAGCTTTTTAATCTTTTAGGAGAGGCCATATCAAATTTCTCTCTTTGAATAGAGTTCAGCACTTTGATCTGCTTACCGGGTGTCATTGGCTAATAGATGCTGCTGTTTTATACCGCTAAATAAATTTTTTTATGATAAAATTTCTTTATACGATTACAAGCCTGTTCTTGGCCACTTTGTTTTCCTCTCTACAGTCACAATCCCTCACTGGTTTTTATACCGGGGAGGCCAAAATTATCGGGCAACGTACTCAGTTTGGTACCCAACTCGATCTCATGGAAGAAGGCAACGAATATGTCGGCGTTTTCAGGTTACGGGCTATTGAAAACAATCAGGTGACCGGTTGCGATTACCTCGTTTCGGGCCAATGGATAAAGGATAAACTTGAACTGAAACTATTGACCACCATCAAAGAAACTGCTGTACCCTCCGGAGGATGCAATATTTTTAGCATAATAAAACTTACTGTGGATACAAGTGGGCAGGATCCTGCTTTCAAAGGGACTTTATCCGCCTATTCAGGAAGAGAGAATATTGCAAAAACAGAAATGAAATTGGTGGACCGCGAGCCTTCATTTACCATTGACGAAGAAATAATGGAAGGTAAAAGGCTTATTTCCGAAACATTTATTGCCAATGCACCAGATGATAGTACAAGGATTGCCCTCATGTTGGGGTATCGTGAAATGGTAATGGTCGATTCTGTAGAATTAGGTGCCGGCGAGGCCTTTCTCGATATTGAAGCGCCTGATGCCGATTTGTATCATAAATTGACGTTGCTTGTTAATAATAATTTGGTTTTATTCAATAAAGCCCCAAAGCAACAGGGTATCCGGCTACGGTTGAAGGATCTGCCTGAAGGAGCTACGGACCTGATTTTTATATGCTACCATTATATGCTTACCGTTACTTTTCCTGTAAAAGTCACCGTATCCTATGAAAGCGGAACGAAGTCTTTTAATTTTCCGGTCTCTGTTTTCCAAAATAAAACCCTGCGAATTATCAAATCACTTTGAACCGGAATAAAACCCTCACGAAGAGATAAGGATCTTCTATTAACCTTCATTAACAATACATACATCCCGCTTAACCCGATTGCTTCAAAGGTAATGTTAGGTTTGCAACGTCAAATGGCTCAACTTATCATTTTATGCAATCTATTTTACGCTTTAAGCAAATTTTACTCGCACTGTTTCTTACTTTTTTGGTACCCTTTGCTGCCTTTACGCAATCCCGCACCGGTGTGGTAAAAGGATATGTCGTCGATTCTTTAAACAACAAATCACTCGAAAGCGCCACCATCAATGTGGTAGAAAGCAAAGATTCCTCCCTCGTATCTTTTACACGGAGTAAAGACGATGGTAGTTTTGAAGTAAAGAAACTTCCAGAAGGCAATTATATCCTGCTTGTATCTTATACCGGATTCAATAAGATGGAAATTCCTTTTAAAATTACTGCCACTGAACAGGTAATAGATTTTGGGGACCTGCTGCTTATTGGCAGTTTGACCCTTGATGGGGTGGTGGTTACCGCGGCACCTGTTACCATTAAAGGTGATACTGTTGAATTCAATGCAGGGAGTTTTAAAGTAAATAAACCCAATGCCGTGGTGGAAGACTTATTAAAAAGATTGCCCGGAGTAGAGGTAGATAAGGATGGGAATATCAAAGCCAACGGACAGGATGTAAAAAGGGTATTGGTAGATGGTAAGGAGTTTTTCGGAACCGATCCCAAATTAGCTACCCGTAACCTGCAGGCTGATATGGTAAGTAAGGTACAGGTATTCGACCGCAAAAGCGATCAGAGTCAGTTTAGTGGGTTTGATGATGGAAACGTAGAACCTACCATCAACCTTACGCTGAAGCAAGACAAACGAAATGGTGTTTTTGGAAGGGTAGGCGGAGGTGCCGGAACCGAAGGGCGTTATCAGGCCAATGCCAATATCAACAAATTTAAAAAAGGAGAACAATTGTCTTTTATCGGGCAAACGAATAATATCAATCAGCAAGGTTTTAGTATACAAGATGCCTTAAGTTTTAGCAGCGCCGGTGGTGGAGGTGGTCGCGGTGGTTTGGGTGGTCTTAATATACAGGGTTTTGGAGGCAATACACAGCAAGGCATTACTACGACCAAGGCTGCCGGTCTCAACTACAATAATTTTAAAAACAGCAAACTGGATTTTACCAGCAGCTATTTTTTCAATGGTACTGACCGGGTAAATAAATACAATACCCGCAGAGAAACTTTTGTGGGAGATACGTCGCAGTTGTATAACGAAGACGGATTTACCGCAAGAAACAACAACAACCACCGGATCAACATGGGAATCGACTGGAAGATTGACAGTTTCAATTCTATAAAAATTACCCCGTCCATTTCTTATCAGAATACAGAGAACTCAAGTGAAAAAATTTATGAAACCGAAGGGACAAAAGGCCTTCTTTTGAGTGACGGTGTTAACCGGTCTTCTACAAAATCAGAGGGCTATAATCTAAATGTAATTGCACTTTACCGTCACCGGTTTTTGCGTAAGGGTCGTACTTTCAGTACCGAACTTCGGTTTGGCAATAACCAAAGCGATGCCAACGGTAAACAGTACACCCTCAACAATAATATATACAGACGAAATACCCGCAATGATAGCCTCGATCAGCGGAATACTACTGCGGCCAACTCACAAACATTTGGAGCTTCTTTACGCTATACCGAGCCTATGAGTAATCGTTCTTTGCTTGAATTGAGTTTATTCCATAACGAAAATACAAGTCAGCGCAATCAGCGAACTTTCGATCTGAATAAAGCGAATAACCAATATGATTTAGTAAACCTGCGGTTGACCAACAATTTTGATAATAGCTATTATACTTCAGGCGGGGGTCTTAAATTCCGCGAAAACCGCGAAGGCTGGAACTATACGATTGGTGCCGATTTGCAGCGGGCAGAATTGAGAAGTCAACTACAGGGGAAAAGCGAACCCATTACACAAACATTTTTAAACCTGCTTCCTAATGCACAAATACAGATTGGAAAAAACAGATACCGCAATTTCCGTATCATTTATAACGGAAATACCCAAAACCCATCGGTTAACCAATTGCAACCCATAGATGATATATCCGATCCGCTGAATATTACCCGTGGTAATCCGAATCTAAAGCAAAGTTTTATAAATAATTTTCGGGTCAATTACAACACGTTTGATCCCTATACCATGAAGAGTTTCTTTATCTCGGCAAATATCCGGCAGACGTTCAACGACATTGTAAATAGTGACAGTATCTTCCGCAGTGGTGGCAGGTTAACTACATACGAGAATGTAGATGGGGTTTTCAATACCAACCTGAATGCCAATATGGGTTTTCCGGTTCAGATTGGTGGAGCAAAAGCCAATATTAATTTGGGTAGCGGTGTTACTTATGCAAATAATGTAAACCTGCTTAATAAGGAAGAAAACAGAATTGGCAACCTTACCCTGCGGCAGACAGCCTCTATCACTTATCTGTATAAGGAACTGTTTGATATCACCCTCAGTGGTAATGTAAGTTGGAATAATGTTACCTACTCGCTTCAGAAATCTCAAAATACTGACTTCCTTGGCTATGGTGGTGATCTTGATTTTAATTTCTTTTTCCCTAAAGATTTCACTTTGGGTAATACCATTGGTTACTCAGGAAATGCAGGTCGCGCAGCAGGTTTCAACCCAAGCTTCACCCTATGGAATGCTTATGTGGCCAAGTCTTTTCTTAAAAGTAAAAAGGCAGAAATACGGCTTACCATTTACGATCTGTTGAATCAGAATACAGGAGTTGAAAGAAATGTAAGTGGTAACTTTGTACAGGATACCCGTTATCAGGTTTTGAATCAGTATTTTATGGTCACTTTTACTTACAACCTCAATAAGTTCGGAAATATAGGTGGTAGCAGAGGAGCTGGAAGATCTATGATGATGATGCGCTAAGAACGTTTTTTTATTCTTGAAAAGGGTGGGCTTGTGAAAAAGAGCCACCTTTTTTTATTGATAAAATAGGGTAGACAAATTGACCTGTTTTTGAAAATTATTTCTTTCAGATGTGATAAAATGTCCCTTCCTTTCAAAAAGATATGCAAAAGGGGTTCTACTTAAAATCTAATCAGACAGGCTTCACAAGGAGAGGGCTTTGTAGTTTGCTTATTGTTATTTTAGAAATTATTCAATTGGCATACAGAAGCATTCCGATTTTTAGCAAGGCCATGCATTGAAAATAAAAAAGAGGCTGCTCTGCTAAAGAACAACCTCTTGAATGTTATCTATTTCCGATTGGGACTAACCTTCTGAAGAAGGAGTTTCTTCTGTTGTTTCTTCAGGGGTAGGTGTTTCTGTTACGGTTTCTGCAGGCGGCATAGGCGTTTCTACCACTTTAGCTTTTCTTGGTCTACGCTTAATTGCTTTTTTTGCAGGCGCTTCCTTTACAGGAGTCGCTTCTTTTTTAGTCGCTGCCTTTTTTGCTGCTTTTTTTGGAGCTTCTTCCTTTTTCGGTGCTGCTTTTTTTGCTGCTTTTTTTGCTGCTTTTTTTGCCGCCTTTTTTGGAGCTGCTGCTTTCTTAGGGGCAACTTCTTTTTTAGCTACTGCCTTTTTTACTACTTTTTTAGCTGCTGCTTTTTTCGCTGCTTTTTTAGGAGCGGCTTTTGTGCCCTTCACTACTTTTTTAGCAACACTTTTAGCTTCCTTTGCTTCCTTCGCTGCTTTTTTCGGAACTGCTTTTGCTGCTTTAGTTACTTTTTTAGCAACACTTTTAGCTTCCTTTGCTGCTTTCGCTGCTTTTTTCGGGGCTGCTTTTGCTGCTTTGGTTACTTTTTTAGCTTCCTTAACTGCTTTCGCTCCCTTAGCTGCTTTTTTCGGAGCAACCTTAGCAACTTTTTCTACTTTTTTGGTTGCTTTTTTGGCTGCTTTTGCTACTTTTTTGGTGGCATTTTTTGCAACTTTTTCAACCTTCTTTGTAGCTGCATTTGCTACTTTTTTCGGAGCTGCTTTTGCTACTTTTTTAGTGGCATTTTTTGCAACTTTTTCTACTTTTTTAACGGCAGCTTTCGCTGCTTTTTTTGGTGCTGCTTTTTTTACAGCGGCCTTTTTGGGTGCGGCTTTATTGCCGGCGGCCTTTTTTTTTGCTTTCGCCATGGGAGTAAGTTTACTTTTTTAATCCTCGAATTTACAACGCAATTTTTGTGAAATGCAAATAAAAAATTTTTCGGTGGAAAAGTTGGTAACTAATGTGCATTAACAAACTCGTCAAATTAGCTTTTTAAGCAGTATGAAAACAAAAAACCATACCGATTTACGATATGGTTTTTACTTTTTAAGTAAACTATTTGCTTACAACAGGTAAATGAATGCTGCTTTTAAAACCAACTTCCCACCCATATTTCATTGGCGTCCTTACCAAGTTTTCTTCTTCTTCTTTTCACTTCAGTGCGATGTACAATCATAGTTATAAATACCAGAATAATAAAAATGGGTGTTAGTGGTGGAATAGCCAATAAACTGATCCACTTACCTCCATACAGTCTACGCATAGGTCGTATAAGTCTTTCCGAAATAATATACAATGCAGGCACTGCAAGCAAAGTCATGAAGAATGCGAATATCAAACCATAAATAATAGTCCAGCTTAAAGGCTTCCAGAATACTGCACTATCTCCTCCAAAATATATGTGCGGATTCAACTCTTCAAACATGGCAATAAAGTCAATATTTAATCCAACTGCCAGCGGAATTAAACCGAGTATGGTGGCAATAGCGGTAAGCATTACAGGTATGATACGTGTACGACCTGCCTGCACCAATGCTTCATGTGTTTTCATACCACGTTTACGCAATTCATCGGCAAATTCAATTACAAGAATACCATTCTTCACCACAATACCTGCCAGTCCTACAATACCAATTCCGGTCATAACAATACTTACCGACATACCGGTTAGTGAAAAACCAAGCAATACACCGATGATGGAAAATACAATTTCTGCGAGAATGATAATAGGCTTGCTTACACTATTAAATTGTATAACGAGCACAAACAAAATCAATGCAAGGGCTACAAGCAATGCACCGGAAAGGAAATTTGCCGCTTCCGCCTGCTGCTCGCCTTCCCCGGTTTGGGTAATTCTTACATCAATTGGTTTTTGCTTGAAATTATTAAGCACTTTACCCAGTTCCTGATTAACCGCGGTAGGTGTATAGTTTGAAAGTACATTACTATACAGAGTTATCACCCGGTCGAGATCCTTGCGTTTGATACTACCATAGGTGTTGGTAAAATCAATACTTGCCACAGCCGAAATCGGGATGCTTTTTACCTGTCCTGAATTCATATCCCTGAAAGTGATATTCATATTCAGCAGGTCGCTTAAATTATTACGTTTTAATTCACTGCTTCTAAGCTGAATTTTATATTCATCCTCATTATCCTTTAGCTTACTTACTTCTTTTCCAAAAAGGGCGGTACGCAATTCTAGTCCTATTTGTGCCGTACTGATTCCTTCAATCATTGCCCGTTCCCTATCGACACTGATGGTAATCTCCGGATTAGAAAGATCCACATCCATTTTCAATTCTTCAATACCTTCTACCCGGTTCGTATCAAGGTAGTTCTTTAAAGCGATTGCTGTTTTTGTGAGGCTTTCAAAATTTTCACCTGCTATTTCTATATTGATGGGGGGTTCTGTGGGTGGGCCACTTGATTCCTGTGTTACGGAAATTTCAGCTCCGGGTATACCTTTAATCGCCAACCGGATGCTATCGAGGTAGGGCTGTGTAGACGCTCCATCGCGCAATTCGTATTCTACAAAACTTACCTGTATCCTGCCGAGTTCGGGTCTTGTACTCCTATCGCCGCTATTGGGATCACTTGCTCCAACAGCTACGTTGGAAATAACACTTTCCACCAATAGATTCTTTTTGCCATTTTCCATACCCAATACCTGGTACACACGCTTTTCCAGGTTCTGTACAATACTGTCAGTATAGCTTACATCTGTACCCGCAGGCATCTTCAGATACACATATACAAAATTGGGATCACCCGAAGGGAAGAATACAATAGGAACCCTTCCACTCGATACAGAAGCACCAAAAATCAGGAAAGAACTTATCAGCAAACCAAATACTCCTACAATCAACCATACAGGGCGCCAGCCATACAGAGTCCATCGCAATAATTTTTCATAGCGATCCATTAGCGAGGGTAAGAGAGATTGCTGGAATTTGTCAATGGCTCCCTTGAGAAGGTATACATGCAGTACCATAATCAAAGCGAAACAGATCAGCAGATTGCCAAAGAAATACCAAAGACCACCTCCATTAATCAGTCCAATCACATCCAGTAAAATTCCAAATGAAATCAATATGATAAATACTTTTGACTTGAAAATAGTTGCTTTGCGGGGAGTTGTTTCGTCCTCCTGATTCATAAAGTCTACAGCAAATACCGTATTGAACAAGAACGCTACGATAAGAGAAGCGGTTAAAGTAAATATCAGCATGGCCGGCAGGTAAATCATGAATTTACCAATAATGCCAGGCCAGAAAAGCAGCGGGAAAAAGGGTGCAAGGGTGGTTAGCGTTCCCGATAACACAGGGATAAATATTTCACCCGAGGCATAACGCGCCGACATTTCGGAACTGATAGAACCTTTGCCTTCAGTAAAAATACGGTGGGTATTTTCAATCACCACAATGGCATCATCCACTATTATTCCCAAACCAAAAAGCAAGGCAAACAGAACGATAAAATTGAGGGTAATACTTGTGCCCACAATAATACTGCCAACCGGTAAGAATATAAAGGCCACAAAAATACTCAGGGGTACACTCAGAGCCACAAAGAAGGCATTGGTAACACCCATAAAAAACATCAGGATCAGTAATACAAATATGAATCCCAATACAATGGTATTGACCAGCTCATTAAAAGAGGCTTCTGTTTTTTTACTCTGATCGGCCGTAATAACTACTTTCAGATCTTTGGGCAATTCGTTCACCTTTGCCTCTTCCACCACACGTTTTACCCCGTCAGCTGCGTTAATCAGGTTTTCGCCACTTCTCTTGATGATATTAAGCGTAACAACGGGTTGTGCAAGCGTAGTGTTGTCACCAAGACGGGCGTAGCTTTCGCGGTCTTTGATGGTATCTTTTAAAACGGCAATGTCTTTGAGATAAATCCCCTGCCCCCGGTTATTACGTATCACAATGCTGTACAGGTCGTATACAGATTTAAACTGCCCCTTTACCTGCATGGTGCGATTCATATCGCCTACCTGCAATTGCCCGGAACTGATATCGATATTTTCTCTTCCTACGGCGCCCTCTATGTCGTTAAAAGTAACGCCTGAAGCTTGCATCTTTAACCGGTCTACATTAATCTGTATTTCGCGTTCCGGGGCTCCTACCAGGTCTACCCGGGTTATCTCGGCCAGTTCTTCCAGGTTGTCCTGAAGTTTATCGGCGTATTCTTTTAGTTTCACCTCATTGTATGGGCCACTCACATTTACATACATAATAGGCTGCTCACTAAAGGAAACTTCCTGTACAGTCGGGTCATCAGTAAGATCATTGGGCAGGTCATTTTTTGCTTTATCTACAGCATCTTTTACTTTGCGCAATCCAATGTCAGGATCTACATCTGTATCAAACTCAACTGTAATAGCAGAGAAGTCCTGTAGCGAGGTGGAGTTAATCTTGTTGATTTTGGCACCGGTAATGCCTTTAAGTTGTTTTTCAATAGGACGGGTCACCAGGTTCTCGATGTCTTTCGGTGAGTTGCCTACATAAATGGTTTGTACATAAATGGTAGGAATCACAATATCGGGAAACTGCTCTTTGGGTGTGGTAAGGAACTGAATAATTCCCCAGACTGATATGAATATAACCAGCAGATAAATAGAGGTTCTGTTTTTTACTGCCCAGGTGGTAGGGCCGAATTCTTTTATCTTCTGCAATTCGGCTTTCAGTTTTTCGAGTGCGGTCACGATGCTTATATTTTATATGAAACAGATAGGTTCCTGAAAGGATACGGGAACCTATAATTTTTTGTGGAATAAATACTATAGGGTAGTGCTCGTGGTTATTTCCTGACCATCATACAAACCCTGATATCCTTTTACAACCAATTGTTGGCCTTTTGATAATCCAGTAAGAATTTCAATCATACCACCCTGCATCTGTCCTACACCTACGGGCTTTTTACGGGCATATTTTTTCCCGTTTTCTTCCGAATAAACAAATACGTATTTCCCCTTTTCATCGCTTTGTACCACGTTTACAGGTATAACCATCGTATTAGGTGAGGCATAATCCAGAATTTTAACCGTAGCTATCATATTGGGTTTTAATATACCATCAGAAGGCAATTTGGCTTCGGTTTCGAATGACCTTGAAGAGGGATCGATAATCGCACTCAGATAGCTGAGGTTGGTCGTATAGGTTTTATCAATATCCGGAATGGTTACCAGTACTTTTGTACCCTTATTTACCCGATCCACATAGTTCTCAGGGATATTGATTTTTACTTTCAAAGAGCTGGTATTTACAATTCTTATCTGCGGGGTACTACCAATAGCTCCCTGAAAAAATTCACCCACTTTTATATTTACTTCATCCGCAATACCACTTACTTCTGCATACACATTGCTTGTCTTTTGTTGCTCTTCAAGTACTTTTACCTGTTCTTGTGCGCTTTGAATTTGATTATTGAGGGCTTCCACATTATTCTTTGCAGTAAGTAATTGCACCTCAGTCCCAATTCCTTTACTCCAAAGATTTTGTTGTCTTGTCAGGAGTTCATTTGCCAGGCTAAGTTGTGTTTTAAAAGAAAGGATACCATCTTTACTTGCTCTGATATTTTGTTGGATAATAGCATCATCCAGTCTCAGCAATAGTTGTCCTTTTTTTACCCGGTCTCCTTTTTTCACAAGTACCTGTTTTACCTGACCGGGGTTGCCACGGGGTGTAACAATACTTATATTGTCTGCATCTACAAAGCCTTGCAGTTCAATATAATGGGCAAAATCCATATTCCCCAGTGTATCAATGATTACCAAACGGGCGTTGTTTTCAAAAGCATCTGGATCCAACGTTTTGATTTCATCCTGTAAAGTCTGAATTTCCTCCGAAATTGATTCCTGTTGTTTTTTCAGTGCTTCCACTTTCGCTTTTTTCTCGTTTAGTTCGCCTTTATTTTCTTTTTCACTGGCCCCGCAGCTGGCAAGTACCAAAAAGATATTGGCAACAATAATGGATTTAAATATGGTTGACATGGTAAATGGTATTTTTAGTTGAGTATGTATTTTTTTGTTGATTATAATTTTCCAAGCGCCCGCAGGTAAGATATTCGGGCAATGCCTGCATCATATAATGCCTGATAATAATTATTCAGTGCTGTTTGCAAATCTGTTTCGGATTGCAATACTTCAAAACTGCTGCCAAGCCCTTCCTGATATTTCAGGCGGGTGGTGTTATACACTTTATCAGCCAGTTCTCGGTTTTCTTCCTGACTATTTAGTGAAGCAATGGCATTAGTTAGCGTTGTGCGGGCATTTATTACTTGTAAATCAATCAATTGTTTGAACTGGTTTGCAGTATTTTGATTTTTTTCTAAAGAATATTGGGCCTGTTTTACCCGCTCTCTACGTTGATTGGCATCAATAAGGGGTACACTCAGATTAAACCCAAGTACATTACTATAAAACCATTTCCCTTTGGAATCAAAAAAATCAAAATTTTGTCTTTGAGCAGAGGTGCCTACGTTCCATATTGCTGCTATTGTGGGAAAGGCCTGCCATTTATAACGCTTTACCTGTAACGCCAGTAAATCAGAGGATGACTGCAATGTTTTTATTTCGTTTCGCTGCTCATATTTAAACTCGCCTTCCATCGCTAGCAGGTCGTTTTGAATCCAGTCATTTGTAAGGCTGTCTGTAAGCAAAAGCGAATCTTTTTGGGGCAGTGCCAAAGCAAATTTTAAGCCTGCATAACTCAGGGCCACCAGGTTATTCAGCCTTATCAAGGTGGTTTTTATATTGTTCAGATTTACCTTGGTTTTATCCAGATCCAGTTTTTCTATAAATCCATTTTTATAGAGTTCTGTTTGTTCCTCGTAAAGTTTTTCAAGCCGTTCAGCAGAAGCTTGTGTAAACCCTAATCCTTTTTTGGCAATCAATACTCCGAAATAGGTATTGTAAACATTCAGTTTTACGGAGTCTTCAGAAATTTTAAGCTGATTCTGATACAGACTGATAGCCGATTTGCGTGCCTGTAGCCCAATAAGCACATCGGGCTGAAAAAGAATTTGCTGAACACTTACCCCCAGCTGTGCCTGCCAAGGTACCCCGAATTGAGCTGGAAAAGTACTAAAATCACCACTGAATTTAATGGGGTCGCCATTGCCATCACGAACATCTTCGCTCTCCAATACATTATATACTGATGGTGATATAAAGTCGGGTAAAACAGTTACCGGAATAGCGAAATTGCGGGTGACGCCGAAGGTAGCAGCGAGCTGCGGATAGGCCTGCCCCGTTATTTCCCTATTAAAAGACTCCTGATTTTTTACATCAAGTTGTGCATTCAGTATTTCTGTTCTTTGCTTCAAAGCCATAGCAACGGCCTGTTCAGCAGTAAGTTTGTGTACTTTTGGTTGTTGATCCTGGGCATTTGCAGTGGTAAAAAGTCCTGCTAGCACCAATGTAAGAATGATTTGGTGTGAACGTAACATAAGGGAACTGATTAATTAGTTTGTCTTTGATTTTTGTAGTTTTCTATCATTTCCACCCCTTTAATGGTGGCGATTCCATAGAGTTCATGCATGGTTATTTCATAGTCAATTTCATAAAGGGTGTATTTATTGGTGGGGAAAAGATCAGTTTCAAAAACAAGGGTCATGGTGTGAATGCGAAGCGGAACCAATATATCTACTTTTATCTCCCGACGATAATACCCCTCTTCTATGCCTTTTTCAAGATTTGCTTTGAAAATTTGAAATAGGAATTTTGTTTTGTGCTCTTCTAACTTTTGGAAAATAGGTGAATGGTATTTTCTCAAGTCAAATAAAAGCGCGGGATTTACGCCATCAAACATTTCATGTAGCCAATCGAGGGATAAAAATACTTCGTGGATGGCATTTTCACTCTGATTTTGTGACCGAAAGCATCCATCAATAGACATCTGGATATTATTTTCCATTATGGAGGTGACCAATGCATCCTTATCAGAAAAAGACTGGTAAACCGTCTTTTTGCTCATGCCACATTGTACTGCAATTTCATCCATGGTTACGCTTCTTATACCGTAACGCTTGAATAAATCGTAGCTCTTGTAGATGATCATTTCTCGTTGATCCATGGTGTTCCTTTAAATTTTGAATGCAAAACTACGGAAACTTTGAACTCTTTTAAAGTTTCCGTTATGTTATTGTATTATTAAAACTAGAAAGCACCCTGGTTAGAATGACACCGGCAAAAAGGAAAAGACCCAACAACTTTTAATTAATTGTGAAAACCCGGCTTATTGTTGGAATTTCGCAGGGAGAGAATGCCTTTTATTCCAAAACATGAAAAGTAATAATTATGAAAAAGACTGCCACTTCTACCCGGTTGTTTCAATATTTTATACAAGGCTTATTGGTTTTGGCCCCAGTTACCATTACTATTTATCTGATTGTACAGATATTTATGTGGCTCGATCACTTGATTCCCATCTATATTAATTTCAGTACCAATCCGGATAAGCCCTTTTTTGTACCCGGGATCGGATTTGTATTGGTAATCTTGGGTATTGTCGTTGTAGGATACCTTAGTTCCATCTTTGTGGTGGGAAGGGTTTTGTCTATTTTTGATCATTGGCTCGAAAAGGCACCGGGTATCAAGCTTATTTATACGCTGGTAAAAGACTTCTCTGAAGCAGTCGTGGGCAAAAAGCGAAAATTTACCAAAACGGTATTGGTGTCTATATATGGAGATGATGTATGGCAACTTGGGTTTATAACCCATGAAGATCTGTCAGAATTTGGGCTGAAGGAACATATTTCAGTATACATACCTATGAGTTACGCCCTAACAGGCACTTTGTTTTTTGTAAAATCCGACCGCGTAAAACCATTGCCCCAAATTTCTGGTCCTGATGCTTATAAGTTTGCCATTAGCGGAGGTATTGCAGAAGTGCAGGAGCAGCTATAAAAAAGAAGACCATTCCTGCAAGAGGAATGGCCGTTATTGCATGGTAGTGCAATGTGTTCAAGGGCAATATTTTTAACCAAATGGTTTTTTATCTAATTTGTTTGTACAAAAGTCTGCTTATTCCATTAAATACTTTCGGGGTAAACTACCCTTTTATAATAGGTAGAAATACCTTTTTATTTAGGTAGAAATCTTTTATACAGTTTAGAATTATTATATATTTTAGCACTTTATTATTAAACACTTTTATTATGCCAAAATCGAAACATTTTATTGGGAAAGCCAAAGCTGACCGGTTGTTAGAAAATATGAAACAGGCTAAAAAGCCGAAGCGTAATCCCTACGCTGCTTTACCTCTTGGATTTATGATACCCGTAGAAGATATACGGCAGTTGATAAATACTCCCGAAGCCGTTCATTTTGTAGTACAGTTTGGACTTAAAATATCCAAAGTAAAAGGGGAGGAAGTAAAAACGATTGCTCCGGTAATTTGTGTGGCTGACAAAGACAAGGGTATCATTCAGGCCCCTCAGATTATGAAAAGCGCGGAACTTTCAGATGGTGAAAATGATGTGGAAGGTGAAGGAGGTGGATTCCTTGATGAAGTTCAAAACTGGCCTTAACCCTTTTTTTTCAGGTCAAACCCTTTTTTAAATGCCTCGTGAAAATATCATTCTCTTCCTTTGGGGTTCACTCATCATATTACCCTTATTGCTTGGATTATACAGGATAAAAAAAGTGGACCCCGCATTTTATCCATTTATTGCTATTTTAGGATGTGGATTGCTTGCTGAATGTTTGCGATTTTTCCAGATATGGCTTTATTTCAATAAAGGGGTACAGACGAATTACATTATTTACAATGTCTATATCCTTGTAATTGCTTTTTTATATCTGCAACTATTTTTTAATTGGGGTACGTTGGGTACTAAAAAATGGGTTCTATATCTTGCATGGGGAATTTTGTCATCGGTTTGGCTTCTGGACCATATATTGCTGGGACCTGAGAGGTTTCTTACCCTTACAGCCATCTTCAGAATGACCTACTCCAGTTTGCTTTGCCTGTTGGCCGTACACCAAATCAATCGGTTGATTATAAATGAAAAACGCTCCTTGCTCAAAAATCCAAGATTTATTATTTGCATCGGTGTTTTGCTTTTTTTCGTTTTGTACATTATACAAGAATCAGTCGGTTTGTTCGCTCCAAAAATCAGCAAGGACTTTTTTAAAGCTATATTTATCATAAGAAGCAGAATATCCACTTTTATTTATTTGCTTTTCTTTTTAGCCATACTATGGATCCCAACGAAAAAGCCATTTATTCAGCTCTGACGATTTCTTTTATCATTATCGGCGTCATCCTTATCTATTTTTTGGTATCTATTCTACGTCAGCAAAAGCGATACCGAAAACTTTCCAAGGCCAAAATCAGTGCGGAAATTACAACCATGGAAAATGAAAGAAGGAGAATTGCTGCTGATTTACATGACGATGTAGGTCCTTTGTTGAGTGCCATTAAACTGCATATCAATCATGTGGATTCAACAGATGAGGAGCAAAAAAAATTGCTGGCAAAATCGAGCGGCTATATTGATGAAGTCATCCAGAAAATGCGGGAAATATCCAACGAGTTATTACCGAATATTCTGGTACGTCGAGGGCTAAGTATAGCATTAAATGATTTTATCAGAAAACTGAATGATTCCAACGGGTTGCAAATTGAATTTGAAAGTGACCTAAAGGAACGTCTGCCTGAACAGGTAGAAATCAACCTATACAGGATTGTTCAGGAGATTGTCCACAACAGCATCAAGCATTCCAAAGCGAACAGACTAAAGATCGAATTACGTTCGTATCCCAATAAAATTGTACTTGCTACTGCTGATGACGGGGTTGGTTTTTTAGAAAATCCGAACCAAAAGAAGGAATCAGGGTTAGGATTACTTAACTTGCAGAGCAGAACAGATATGATGGGAGGCGATCTAAGTTGTCTCTCCCAAATAGGAAAGGGGGTGCGTTACCTGATTGAAATACCATTATAATTGCAAAAGTTTGTATGTCTTATCCATCTCAGGAAGCCATAAAAGTGGTGATCGCCGATGACCACGAAATTTTTCGGGATGGCTTTAAAATGATCCTCGGAAAAATGAAGAATTGTCTGCTGATTGGGGAGGCTTCCAATGGTAGAGAATTGCTTGAAATAGTGGCGAATACAACCCCTGATCTTGTAATTACTGATATTAAAATGCCAGCGATGGATGGCATTGAGGCCACCCGGAAAATTCGGGAAAAATGGCCTTCTATGGGTATTATTGCCCTCAGCATGTTCAACGAAGATGACTTGATTATGGAAATGCTTGAGGCAGGTGCCAACGGCTATCTTATAAAAAATGCGGATAAAGCCGAAATAATGGACGCTATTGTTGCTGTAGCATCCGGCGATCCCTATTATTGCAGAGGTACTAATAATAAGCTGACTAAATTAATTGCCAATAGCCGTTTTCATCCTTTTCACCGTAAAAAGATAGTTGAATTTTCAGAAAAAGAAATTGAAATCATCCGGCTGATTTGTCAGGAAATGACCAATAAAGAGATTGGAGAAAACCTTTTTCTTAGTATTCGAACTGTGGAAGGTCACAGGCTGAGAATTCTCGATAAAATGGGCGTAAAAAATTCTGTTGGATTGGTTATTTATGCCATTCAGAACAATATCTTTTTGCCTCAAATTCCATGAAAAGGCTCCCCTGTATAAAAAAGACAGGAGAAACCGCCGAAGTATTTCACAATTTTATTTCTTCCCCACTCGCATCCAGAAATTTGAACGCAGTCAAATGAAGTGTATTGGTAGGTTTTATCTGTATCCATTGTTTGAACCGCATGCTCCAACGCATCCGTTTGCTTGGAAAACCCTGCTGCAGGAAAGCTGCGAATACAGGATGCACCAGAATCGTCAGATTTTTATGCCCATGTGTGAGCAGGTAATCAAGATTTTTCAGCAATTCATCTTCAAGCAATAAAGTACTTCCGATTTTACCACTGCCATTGCAGGCAGGGCATTTTTCGTCGGTTTTTATGTCAATTTCGGGTTTCATCCGTTGCCGGGTTATCTGCATCAAGCCAAACTTACTGATGGGCAAAATGGAATGGCGGGAACGATCGGTCCGCATATTCTCTTCCATAGCCTCATAAAGCTTCTTTTTATTTTCTGGCAGCTTCATATCAATAAAGTCTACCACAATAATACCGCCAATATCACGCAACCTCAATTGCCGGGCTATTTCCAGTGCCGCCTCAATATTGGTTTGCAAACTGTTTTCTTCCTGACTGTTGCCTGCGCTTTTGTAGCCACTGTTAACGTCGATAACGTGCAAGGCTTCTGTGTGTTCTATAATCAGGTAGGCACCACTTGGAAGACTTACCGTTTTACCAAATGAAGCTTTTACCTGTTTAGTAACGCCAAAACTGTCGAAAATAGGAGAACCGTTTTGGTAAAAACTTACAATATCAGCTTTTTCGGGTGCCACTTTTTGAATGTAGGTCTTGGCTTCCTGAAAAATAGTTTTGTCGTTGATTACAATCCGGTTGAAATCGGCATTGAGCAGATCGCGTAATAACGAGGTGGTTTTATCCTGTTCTCCAAGTATTTTAGTTGGTGCAATTGCCCCCTTAAGATTTTGTTGAATTTCAACCCATTTGGCATGCAGTTCATTCAGATCTTCGTGCAATTCTGCCGTATTTTTTCCTTCCGCAGCAGTGCGTACAATGACCCCAAAATTCTTCTTTTTTATAGCGTCAATTATTTTCTGTAAACGACGTCTTTCGTCACTGCTATGGATTTTCCGCGAAACGGCTACCATATCATTGAAGGGTGTTAAAACCACAAAACGACCCGGGATGGAAATTTCGCAACTTAACCTTGGTCCTTTGGAGGCGATTGGTTCTTTTAAAATCTGAACCAATACATTGGGTTTGCCATTAAGTACCTCTGAAATTTTCCCGGTTTTTACAATTTCGGGTTCAATGGAGAAACGACTGAAATCAAAGGGGTGAGCAGCCTTCCATTCCATATTTTGTTGCGTAAATTTCAATAAACTTTTGGCATAAGGACTAAGATCTGAATAATGCAGGAAGGCATCTTTTTCAAATCCTACGTCCACAAAAGCAGCGTTTAGTCCAGGCATAAGTTTTTTCACCTTGCCCAGATATAAATCGCCTACACCAAAAGGATTTTGCGCATTTTCCCGATGTAGCTCAACCAGTTTTTTATCTTCCAGAAAAGCAATCTCTACCCCCTGAGGCGCTGCATTAATAATCAGTTCCTTATTCACAAAGCATAATAAATAGGTGTATCAAAAAATAAAAGCTATGCTGATATATTATACCGGTTTAGAATGCAGGGGGATAGATTGTACAGGATTTCCGGTAATTCAGCAATAACTCATAATATAATTTCCCGTCGGCAAAAACTGCCAACGGGATTTAGTAATCTATTTTTTCTTTTTATGACGATTCTTCCTTAAACGCTTTTTGCGCTTATGGGTAGCAATCTTATGACGTTTTCTTTTTTTACCGCAAGGCATAATGAGTCCTTAATTTTATAGTGAACAAATAATTTTATGTAAATCAGCCCTCTTGCAGGGTCTTAATTCTTTTTTTCAGCTCTTCTTTCATTGCCGGATTGTCTACTTCCTTTTCAATTTCCTGATAAGTAGCAACCGCTTTCAGCTTATTTCCAGCCTTTTCACAGGCTTCCGCTAATTTAAACAGCACTTCTATATGGTTGCCTTTTCCAGAGACTGCCACCCGTTCAAAACGTTCGATAGCTTTATCAAATTGCCCGCTTATGAGCCCGCCAACACCAAGCATGTATTGTGCATACATATCTGTGCTATCGCGTTCAGCAACCTCCCGCACTTTCATAATACCTGCCATCGGATTTCCATCTCCACCGGCAGGGGCACCATACATAATGCAACCTCCAAGTCCCACTATTGTGGAGTCGTTGCTATTATTCAGCACCAATGCTCTTTCAAATAACTCTTTTCCCCTACCCGCTAACCAGTGTTGTAAGTCATGATTTTGCTCAAATGGCAGGTATCCCAAAATTGAATGGGCGGCAAAGGTGAGACTTTTTTCGGTATTATCCAATTTTGCAAGCTCTGAAGCATAATAATAGTGTAAAATAGGGTTAGGTACACTGTCTTTCCAAAATCCTGCGAGTAAATGATTGAGGGTATGTTGCTGAACTTTTACATCACCTCTTTTTACCTTTGCTTCCAATTCAGCTATGTATTGCTGCCGTTCATTGGATAATTGCGCCACCATGGCTTTTTCAAAGTCTTCTATATGGAAGCTTGCACTGTCTGCACCTGTACCTGCTTCTGATTTAGCTACTTCACTCTTGTTTGGGTTTATAGTAGGACCTAATAAGTACAATGCACAGAGTAAGATAAGCGCCCCTGTTATTAGTAAAATCTGTTGTTTGAACATGCCGAATAGAAATAAGCGGCGAAGTTACCTACTCTTCCGGTGCATTGGCGCCTGCCTTCACATCATTTACAAATTCTTTAGAGGGTTTGAAAGCAGGAATATAGTGTTCCGGTATGGAAACAGCTATATTTCGTTTGATATTTCTACCGATTTTAGCGGCGCGTTTTTTTGTAATAAAACTACCAAAACCACGGATATAGATATGTTCTCCTTTTACCAAACTTTCTTTCACTTCTTTGAACATGGTTTCCAGTGTAACCAATACATCTACCTTGGGAATACCCGTTTTATCAGCAATTCTATTGATCAGATCAGATTTTCTCATAACCCATTCGTTTTTATAATTTGCAATCCACCTATTTTTGAAAGCAATAAATACCTTTTACAATAATAAGAAATATTCTGTAAACATTTCATAATCAACACGCTGTTTATTATAAACAACCCAAAAAACAGGGAAAAACGGAGGCAAACGCCTTCGGAATCGGTAAGAAAATCAGAAAAATGAATTTATTAGCTTCTAAAATCAATCAATTCACGGAACAGATAATGAGTTGGCACCAACAAACCAACATGAGGCAAATGCCCTGGAAGGGAGAAAAAGACCCATATAGAATCTGGTTGAGCGAAATTATTTTACAACAAACCCGGGTAGAGCAAGGGTGGAAATATTATATGGATTTTACCACAAGTTTTCCTGATGTGGTGGCTCTTGCCAATGCACCCAACGATGTAGTTTTTAAAAAATGGGAAGGTTTGGGATATTACAGCCGGTGCAGCAACCTGCTGGCAACGGCGCGTAAAATAAGAGACGATTACAATGGGAACTTCCCCGCCGATTATACTTCTTTATTGTCGCTAAAAGGGGTGGGTCCCTATACTGCAGCGGCTATTGCTTCCTTTGCTTTTGGTTTGCCTGAGGCGGTGGTGGATGGCAATGTAGTGCGTGTATTGGCCCGCTTTTTCGGTATAAATGAGGCATTTGACCAAACTGCCGGGAGGAAGATTTTTCAAAATCTGGCACACCAAACCCTTTATTTGCTCGACCCCGCTGCTTATAATCAGGCAATTATGGATTTTGGAGCCACTGTTTGTAAACCAATGGCGCCGCTCTGTACCCAATGCCCGCTGGCTAAAAGCTGTTTTGCATGGAAACAGGATCGGGTAGATTTATTGCCGGTAAAAGCAAAAAAAATCCAAAAAAAGAACCGGTATTTCACCTTTTTTATATTGACTCATCAACATCAATACTGGGTTATCCGTCGTTCGGGAAAAGATATCTGGAACCATTTGTACACTTTTTTACTACAGGAACATACCGACTCTACTGATTTTGAAGTTTTTTTACCAACCGCATTTTCTAAAGAAAGAGAATGGATAATCCGGGAAATTACTTCCGATATCTTGCTTCCCCGGCAAGCCCTTACCCATCAATGGATCCATACTCGAATGGTGCAGGTTCATTTGCAAAAGAAACCAGTCAATCTGCCGGAAGAAGGGGTATGGGTGGATAATAGGGAACTAAAAACCCTTGCTTTTCCCCGTACCCTCAAAAAATTTATTATTGAAAATTGGCAGGAATGACTAAGCTTTTCCTGAAAACGTAAACGTATAGTTGTAATTTAGTATCCAAATTCTATAAACAACAGCATTACTCTATTTTAAACAAACCGAAATGAGAGGCATCAACAAAGCCACACTTATTGGCAATCTTGGGAAAGATCCCGAAATTCAAATCCTTGATGGAAATATTCCTGTGGCTAAATTTTCGTTGGCTACTACCGAAACATACAAGGACAAAACTGGTAAAATAAATAGTCAGACCGAATGGCATACCATAGTATTATGGCGTGGGCTGGCAGAACTTGCCCAAAAATACCTCCGCAAAGGAAGCCTTGTTTATATTGAGGGTCGTTTAAAAACTAGAACCTGGGAGGATAAAGAAGGCAATAAAAAATTTGCCACTGAAATAATCGGCGAAAACCTGATTATGCTTGATAAGCGAAACGAAGCAGGCTTTTTACCACCTATGATGGATGGTGGTGAAAGCAATGAGGAATTTCAGCCGGGGGATATTTCCCGAATGGTAGACCCGACTGATCTTTTATCCTTTTGATCATGCATCTAAATAAAAGATATTCGGCAATTTCCTATTTTTATAAGGATAATATCCGTGATGTTGCCTTTATGTTGATGTCAGGTGTTACTTTGCATATAAGGGCGTTGACTTAAGGACGCAGATTTTTTAATCAGATTCAATCACTTTGGAAACATTTGCATTCCTGTTTATAAGGCATTTACTGGGGGTTTTGGCGTTGATTAGTCCTGAAAAGGGAACCCTTGTTGTACTTTTGCTGATATTTTTAATTTTTGTAAGTTTTTGCGTTTCAGGAGCCGAAGTGGCCTATTTCTCGCTTACTTTCAAAGATATTAATTTCTTAAAAACCAAAAACCAGCGGGGATACAAGCGTATTGTGGTACTGCTTGAGCAACCAAAAATTTTGCAGGGTTCCCTACTGATTGCCAACACTGTCAGCAATCTTTCCGTTATCATCATTGGAAATCATTTTCTCGATCAGTTGTTGCCCATATCCAACCCCATAGGGTTGTTTGCCGCCAAAGCTGGGGTTATGATTGTTGTAATTCTATTGATCAGTGAAATTTTGCCAAAGACTATGGCTGCTCAAAACAACATACGTTTTGCTAAAGATGTAAGCTGGCTGGTGGAAGTGGTACACCTTTTGTTTGGCAGATTGTCGCTAATACTTAGCCATTTCTCGGAAAACATTGAAAAGAAAATGGGGCAAAAAACGGCATCGGCAAGCCTGGAAGAGCTTAATCATGCTATTGATCTCACTACCGAAGAAGAAGCGAGTGAGGATGAAAAAAATATTTTAAAGGGCATTATAAAGTTTGGCAATATCACAGTAAAACAAGTAATGAGAACCCGGTTGGATGTAACCGGAATTCCATACCAGCATAGTTTTGGGGAGCTAAAAGAAAAACTGATTGAGTACCATTACAGCCGTTTGCCGGTTTACGATGGTTCGCTTGATACCATCAAAGGGATTATCTACTCAAAAGACTTGCTCGAGCATTTACATGAACCTGACGATTTTGACTGGCACCCGCTGATGCGCAAACCATTATTTGTGCATGAGCAAAAGTTTATTGAAGATCTTATGAAGGAATTTCAACAAAACCGGGTCCATTTTGCCATTGTAGCCGATGAATTTGGGGGTACTAGTGGCATTATTTCTATGGAGGATATACTGGAAGAAGTGATTGGTGAGATCAAAGATGAATTTGATGAGGAAGAAACAAGCAGCCACAAACTCAACGACATGAATTTTATGTTTGAAGGAAAAACCATGCTGAATGATGTTTGTAAATTTATGAATCTTAGTCCCGATACTTTCGATGAGGTAAAGGGTGAAAGTGATTCGCTTGCGGGCTTAATCCTTGAGGTTTCGGGCGAAATACCAGATAAAGGGGCTGTAATTAAATTGGGCGACTTTTCATTTACAATAGAGGAGTTACAAAAAAACAGGATTGATAAGGTAAAGGTCACCATTGAAAACAGGAGCTTGGATTAAGTTATGGATGGCATGTGTAGTAATGTAAAAAAAATGGATTTTAGCTGGAGGATGGCAGGCATATATTGTGTTTTGGTATCTGTATTATGGGGCTGTAATTCCAATTATACTCCACGTCCCGAAGGCTATTTTGCTATCGATTTACCCAAACACCAATATCAGCTTTTCGATAATCCGGGTTTCCCGTATCAGTTTGAATATCCGGTCTATGCTAAGGTGGTAAGAGATACCAGCTATTTTGGAGAAGCTCCTGAAAATCCGTACTGGATCAATATTGACTTTCCTTCGCTTAACGGCCGCATTTATATCAGTTATAATATTATAGGTGGGAATACTTTTTATAAAATAAAAGCTCCCGGAGGGGTTTATCGTGACAGCCTTGCCAAAAATACATTGGCTAATCTTATTGACGGATCTTACAAACTCACTTACAAACACAGTAGCAAGGCAAGTAGTATAGAAGACTCCCTGATGACTAACCCTGCTGGTGTAAAAGGTGTTTATTTTAAAGTAGGGGGTAATGCTGCCACTGCCAATCAGTTTTTTGTAACGGACAGTGTTCGAAATTTTTTGCGGGGGGCTTTGTATTTTGATACCACACCAAACGAGGACTCGTTGTTGCCGGTCAATCAGTTTTTAAAACAGGATATGCTTCATCTGATTGAAACATTCAGATGGAAAAAATAGCGCTCAGCACAACAAATAAAGGGTTTTATGATTATTATTGACAATGTATTGGTAAGCGACGAGATTGTACAGGAGCAGTTTGTATGCGACCTGTCAAAATGCAAAGGCGCCTGCTGTGTAGATGGCGATGCCGGTGCACCATTGGAAGAGGAGGAAAAAGCGAAAATAGAGGAGGTATTCGAAAAGGTAAAACCCTACCTGAATGAGCGCAGTTTACAAGAGATTGAGAAACAAGGGCGATATGTATGGAATGACGAATTTGGCTGGGTTACACCTGCCATAGATGGAGGCATTTGTGTATATGCCACTTTCGATGATCTCGGTATTGTGAAGTGTGGCATAGAACAGGCTTACCGGGATGGAAAAATTGACTGGAAAAAGCCTATCAGTTGCCACCTTTTTCCGATAAGAATTGAAAAAAGCAGCGATGGTAAGCAGGATTATGTAAACTACGAGCCAAGAGAAGACCTGTGCAAACCGGGCTGTAAGCTGGGTAAAAAATTAAAAGTACCGGTTTATGAATTTTTGAAAGAACCCCTGACCAGAAAATATGGAGCTGATTTTTACAATACCCTTGATGAAATAGCCCAAACCCACTACAAGGACTAAAATAGCACCTGAAAAGGCTTTTTTCAAGAACCTTTTAGAGGCGCCCTATACAATATGCCAGAGAATTTATTGTGGCAAAATGCTAAAGTCATGGATTTTGTATAAGGATTGGCATCAAAGGAATGTTTTTATAAAACCGATCACAAAAAAGCAATTGGTCATTTAAGCCAGTCAGTTATCTTTGCTCATCATTAAGCTATTTACATTTTAAATAACCTTCCCATGAAGTTTCCATTCTTTGCTACAGCCATTCTGATTACCATCTTTTGCTTTATGATGTTTATCAAGAGTATTGATTATGGTCAGGCATGGGCTATTGTGTTAAGCATAGTTGGTTTGCTCACTTTTGGCATTCTAAGTCTGGTTGCACTGCTTTACCAAATGCGTCAACACGAGGATAGCAAAGGAAATCATTGATTCTTTCTGATCTTTTTTGCAGGAAGGAAGGTTGTTAGCTTATTATCCTCTATTTTGAGGGAATTACCTTTTTTTGGATAATCTATTTTCAAAGTTTCTGAAAAAATCACCACTGCATGTCCACAGCTAGTTCATTTATTGCCCGAACCAAGTCAAAAGCACCCGATATAGAACATCGGCGTAAGATCAATTTTAATATTGGCAAATACAATGCTTCGGTACCCAAGGGCAAAACCCAGTTCCGTGAATTGGAAAATACCCGGATGCAGGCTAAAAACCTGAAATGGGAAGCCATAGAGCAATTGGACAAATCTCTTTTGCAATTTGAAGAGCAGTTTACCCAACGCGGAGGGAAAGTGATTTGGGCTCAGAATACAGAGGAAGCACAAACTGCTATTCTGGAAATATGTCGGTCTGTACAATGCAAAACACTGGTAAAGAGCAAAAGCATGGTGACCGAAGAAATTCATTTGAATGATTTCCTCGAAAAAAACGGCATCGAAAGTATCGAAACCGATCTGGGAGAATACATTCAGCAACTTGATGGAGAAGGCCCTTACCATATTGTTACACCGGCCATGCACAAAAGCAAGGAAGATGTAGCCCGGCTTTTTGCTGAAAAACTGGGAACCGATCCGAGCCTGAGCCCCGAACAACTGACACAGGTTGCTCGTTTGAAACTCCGTGAAAAATATATTCAAGCCGAAGTCGGTGTTACCGGAGCCAACTTTATTCTGGCAGATACCGGCTCGCTGGCCGTTACCGAAAATGAAGGAAATGGTAGGCTTAGCTGCGCCTTTCCCAAAGTGCATATTGCAGTGGTGGGAATCGAAAAAGTGTTGCCCTCCATACAGCATTTGGGTTTATTCTGGCCATTATTGTCCACGTACGGTACCGGGCAAATGTTAACCGTGTACAATAGTTTGATTTCCGGACCCCGCCAACCTAACGAAACCGATGGGCCCGAACAAATGTTTGTGATCCTGCTCGATAATGGGCGCACCGATTTGCTGGCCAATGCCAAAAGCCGCGAAGCCCTTTACTGCATCCGCTGCGGGAGTTGCCTCAATGCATGCCCTGTTTATAAAAACATAGGCGGCCACAGCTACGAAACCACTTATAGCGGCCCTATTGGAAAAGTTATCACGCCCTGGCTGAAAGGTATGCATGATTACAAGCACCTCAGCTATGCAAGTTCGCTTTGTGGCAATTGTACCGAGGTGTGTCCGGTGCGAATCAACCTGCATGAATTACTGCTTGACAACCGGCATGAAGCGGTAGCCTCAGGCGAAAGTGCTTTGAGTGAGCGCATTGCTTGGAAAGTCTGGAAGACAGCCTCACTCAACCGGGGTATGATGAATATGGGGAATGCCACATTGAAAAACTGGGTGGTAAATAAGGTATTCAGTGCCTGGACAAACGGCCATGCGCCCTTGGAGTTCGCCGAAAAAACTTTCAATCAACTTTGGGAACAGAAACCTTAAGGTTCAAAAACAGTTTGAAGTTATTTAAACGTTTTTCCTCCTCACCATTGTTAAAATCGTAGCTACCCCGGCTATTTCGTCGGTATCGTCCAGTATTTCCACATACCATTTTACAATGCCACGAGGGATGTCGGTTTCCTCTTTTTGCTCCTGCGCTATCTTTTCACGGCAGGTAAACCTTACTTGCATAGTATTTCCGGGATACATGGGTTTGGTAAACCGCAGTTCTTCAATACCATAATTCAACAACACAGGATTTTTTTGATAGCTGTCCACAAATAAACCAGCGGCCGCACTCATAACAAAGTATCCATGGGCTACCTGTCCCTCAAACATCGTATCAGCAAAATCAGTGTCTTTCAGATGCGCATAAAAATGATCTCCGCTCAGGTTGGCAAATGCATCAATATCTTCACTGGTAATCGTCCTTTTTTTGGTAAGCAACTGATCCCCGATTTGTAATTCTTCAAAGTATTTGGTAAAAGGATGCGGCCCCGAGGTATTTCCGTGGCTGTTGGGTTGGTGCTGTTGGATAATGGCACTGATCATAGTAGGAGAGCCTTGAATGGCGAGCCGCTGCATGTAATGTCTGATCCCTCTTAAGCCACCCATTTCTTCACCGCCTCCGGCTCTGCCCGGGCCTCCATGCACCAGCAAGGGCAGCGGGCTTCCATGGCCTGTACTTTCTTTGGCACATTCGGCATTCAGCACTAAAATGCGGCCATGCCAGGGCCCTGCACCCACAACATATTCAGTCGCTAGTTTGGGCGAAGCGGTAACGATACTGCTTACCAGCGAGCCTTTTCCCTTGCGACTGAGCGCTATGGCTTCTTCCATTCCCTGATAAGGCATCAAGGTGCTTACCGGGCCGAAGGGTTCTACATCATGCACGGTTTCGTCGGCGAAGGGGGTGGTATTACACAAAAGCAAAGGTTGCATAAAAGCACCCATGGTTTTGTCAGCATCAATCACCTCCATGCTATCAAGCGACCCGTACACAATCTGAGAGGTTGCCAGCAGTTTTTGAACCTGCTCCATTACCTCCTGCCGCTGTCCTTGTCCGGCCAGTGCTCCCATGCGTACCTTTTCATTTCTTGGATTACCCACCGTGGTTTGGGCCAAAGCCTTTCCCAGCGATATCTGTGCATCTTCCAGCTTATCAGCGGGTACAAATATCCTCCGTATGGCAGTACATTTCTGCCCGGCTTTGGTGGTCATTTCGCGCCGGACTTCTTTTATAAAAATATCCCATTCGGGCATCTTTGGAGTTACATCTTCTCCCAGCACAATGCAATTCAGGCTATCGGCTTCCATATTGAATGGTACTGCGTTTTTCAGCAGGTTGGGATGGCTTTTTAGCATAAGCCCGGTGGTGGCCGAACCAGTAAAGGTTACTACATCCTGACTTCCTGCCTGATCCAACAGGTTCCCGGCAGAGCCACAAATTAATTGCAGAGCGCCATGGGGCAAAATACCGCTATCAACAATATCCCGCACTACCGCTTCGGTAAGAAAACTGGTAACGGTTGCTGGTTTTACAATCGCAGGTACTCCGGCCAGCCAGTTTACCGCACATTTTTCCAGCATACCCCATATTGGAAAGTTATATGCATTGATGTGTATGGCAACCCCTTCCTTGGGTACCAGCAGGTGATGCGCCATAAAACTGCCGGTTTTACTTAATAGGTGCGCTTCCCCATCGTAAGTATAGGGCATGTCGGGCAGCTTGCGCCGCAAGGATGCATAACTGAACAGGTTGCCAAAACCCCCTTCTATATCTATCCAGCTATCAGCACGGGTGGCGCCGGTAGCATAGCTTAGTTCGTAATATTTTTCTTTTTTTTCAGCCAAAAACAGCGCCAGCGCCCGCATCATCCGGCCTCTTTCGTGGAAAGTCATTTTGCGTAATGCAGGATTCCCTATCTCCCGGGCATAATGCACCGCTTCGGAAAAATCAATACCTTTACTTGATGCTTGGGCAAATTTAATACCAGTAACCGCATCTGATAAAACTTGACCACCTGATTCGCCGTATATCCATTGACCTTGTAAATAATTTCCAAGTTGGTACATGTTTGAATTTTTATACTTTATAAAACAAAACTAACGTTTGTTAGTTAATTATTTGCTTGCTAAATACAGATATTTTGATCTATGAATAATTTAAAAATTCCCTCCTCGCTCAGGTGGATTTGGTTTTCAGGGTTGGTTCTTTTAGCTACCATGATAAGCTACAGAACTATATTGGTTTTATTACTAGCTTCAAAATGGGATTTTAGTAAAACGTTTGCAGTATTGGGGTTGGGTTTCCTGAATGATTTGGGAATTGTAGGATTTGTATGTTTTTTGCTGATAATTCTTGGTTTAATTCCTGCTTTGCACCCCTATAAAAAAAGATTGGGTAAAAGAACTACCATTGGTATTTTCCTTTTTTTTGGTTTTTTGTTTGCTTTATTAAATATGATGGATCTTGTATTTATCCGCGATTTTGAAAGAAGACCTGTATTGAATGACTTTGCGCTCATTTTTCAAGCTGGACCTGAGGGAATAATATTCAGAAAGTCTTTTTCCTTATTCTATGCAGGGGCTTTATTAGCAATTTTGCTTTGGGGATGGTGGCTCGCGCTAAAATGGCTTCATAAAATTTCCGGGAGTTTTACAAGGGCTGATGATATAAATTCTAGAAAGCTATGGAAAGGGTTAACCTTGTCTTTTTGTAGCATATTTATAGTCTTTGCCTTAGTTCAACAAAAAAGGATACATCCTGATGGAGAAATATTTCCACAGACGTATCCTTCTTCCTTATCATTTAATACCGTACAGATGGTATTCAGGCGTTAAATATCCTGTAAATGTTGCCACTTACATCTTATTTTTGTAATTTTTATCGGCTTCTTTAGCTTTTTCAAAATCAAGAATGACTCCGTTTATACAAAAACGCAATCCTGTTGGTGGCGGTCCATCATTAAATACGTGGCCAAGGTGCGCCTCACATTTCCCACATTGTACCTCTGTACGCTGCATTCCAAGTGTATTATCAGGTGTACTGATAATACTGGTTTTGCTAATAGGCTCATAAAAACTAGGCCATCCGCAACCACTTTCAAATTTTGTGTCACTTTGGAAGAGCGGGTTGCCACAAGCTGCGCAGTAATAGGTTCCTTTTTCTTTAAAACCTTCAAACTTACTGGTCCATGGGCGTTCTGTTCCTTTTTGGCGGGCAATAAAGTAAACTTCGGGATCAAGGATCTTTTTCCATTCTGCGTTACTTATTTCTACTTTACTGGTATCCTTCCGGTCGTACACAGGTGTCTTCTTTGTTTGTTCTGTTTCGTTATTATCCATTTTTGCTGTTTTTTTGGAAACATTGTTCTGCTGTGCAAAACTGCAGGATAGCAGTAAGGTACAGGAAATCAGAAATAATAGTGTTGTTTTCATAGTATTAAGTACAATTAATAAAAAAATCTGTTCACTTTTCAGTTACGAGTATCTTTTGGGGTAAAGTTCTTGTTTTAGTTGTTAAAATAAAACAGCCGGTTTGTTATATTCGCAGCCAACCAAAAAAGCAACCATGTTCAATATTGTGTTATTTGGGCCTCCGGGAAGTGGCAAAGGCACCCAGAGTGCTCATCTCGTTGAAAAATACGGACTCATTCACCTGAGTACCGGCGACCTGCTGCGTAAAGAAATGAAAGCAGGTACGGCACTTGGGAAGGAAGCAAAAAGCCTGATTGAACAGGGAAAGCTTGTTCCGGATGCTGTAGTGGTTGGCATGATTGCCTCTGCTCTTGAGGCCAACCTGGAAGCGCCAGGCTTCCTTTTTGATGGTTTTCCAAGGACTGTGGCTCAGGCTGAAGCACTTGACGAGTTGCTTACAAAGCAAAATAGCGATATTGGTGTCGTTCTTTTTCTCGAAGTAAACCAGGAAGAATTGATACAGCGGTTAATAGGCAGGGCAAAATCAAGCGGAAGGCTCGATGATGCGGATCCTGAGGTGCAGCGTAATCGCCAAAAAGTATATCAAAACGAAACCTTGCCGGTTGCCGATTATTATGCGCAATTTGAAAAGGTGGAGAAAATAGACGGTGAAGGGGAGATTGCTATCATTTTTTCGCGATTATGCGACAAGATTGATGCGAAAATGTAATAATTGCCTTTTTCCTATAAAAAAAAGAGATGTCTTTACAGGCATCGCTTTTTTAATTTCATTTATGTAGATTAATGCCCGTCCTTGCACAATCCAATAATCTCATGAAATACATCATGAAGACCGGTAAGCTTTTCTGTAAGTTCGGTATCAGTGGCATTCTTTTTTACCATTTTCTGCAATTCCTTGCTTCCTTTTACCAACTTTCCTAAACTCTTTTTTATTTCAGGGTTGTTGAAATCTTCTGGAGGAGTGCTTTTTTGCCAGGCCACAGCTTTTTCTACCATTTCGCCGGAGCGGCTTTTGATGGGCTCTAATTTGCCTTCTTCAGCAGGATGAAAAGTTTGACTCATCACTTCATGAAATTCTTTTAAAGGGGCCCAGTCCATTGGCTTTGTTTGAGCAAAAGCTCCTGCAGATAACAGGACAAGCGTAAAAATCGCGATCATTTTTTTCATGGCTTCTTTTTTTTATTTTATTGTTTTTTATGGAAAGGGGCTAAAATTGTTTTCTGTTTAAACCTAACTCCTTCAATTAATTATACAAAACTAAATTAAAATATCAGGGAAAGGACTGGCTCCCTTAATTTTATGAAAAAGTTTTTCATTGCAACCTTGTTTGCTTGGGCAAACGGATAAAAGTTTAGAATCTGAACCCTTTACAGGATATAATAAACCCTTATCTGGTAAAAGGCGGGTCTTTCAAGAAATCTTTTTAAAACAGGAGAGAAAATTATGAATAAGTGGTTTACAGGCTGGCTATGGGTTTGTTTTTTTGGGATACAAAACCATGCCATAAGCCAAACGTGGGAATCCTTACAGCCCGGATTTAATGCTACAGAATATAAAGATATGCTCTGGTTGGCTTTTTATGGTATGTCTGACAGTCTGATGAAGCAGCAAAATTTTACTCTCGAAAATGGGCAATACCAGCGCTTATACCGTTCCCCCGAAGTTGGTTTGTACAACCGGGCAGAAATTTATTTGCGGAGCGACTCTGTGGTCATATTGAGCTTGCGGGGAACCATAAAACAGCAGGATAGCTGGCTGGAAAATTTTTATGCAGGCATGATACCGGCATCAGGATCTTTGCAATTATCCTCTGATTATAAGTTTGAGTATCGGTTTGCAGAGAATGACAAAGCCTCAGTACATATTGGCTGGGCATTGGGAACCGGTTTCCTGGTGAGGGAATACCTGCCGGTAATGGAAGCCTTAATAAAAAGGGGATTGCGTAAGATTATTGTTACGGGACATAGTCAGGGCGGCGCGCTTTCTTTTTTAAACACGAGCTACCTGTATTACTATTTCCGCGAAAAATATGCTGATTTGCAATGGAAAACTTATGCAAGTGCGGCTCCTAAACCCGGAAATCTGTTTTATGCCTACGATTTTGATGCCATCACAGGTCCTGGTTATGCTTACCGTATTGTAAATGAACAAGATTGGGTACCCGAAACACCCATTACGGTGCAGGGGTTGGGCGATTTTAATGAAGTAAATCCTTTTACCAATGCAAAAGATGTGATTCAGAAGCAAAAATTTCCAGCAAGGGTTGCCTTGAATTATATGTTTAAAAGTATGCGTAATGGCAGTCGTAAGGCAGCAAAAAGATACAAGCGTTTTCTTGGTAAAGGTGTGGGAAAGCAAGTGGCAAAAAAGCTGCCCGGTTTTGTACCTCCGGATTACCTTCAGCAGAATAATTATAGTACTGCGGGAGCACCGGTTATTTTAAAAGGGAGTAAAGCCTATCAGGAAAAATTTGTGTTCGATGGCAACAATGTTTTTCTCCATCATAATTATGCACCCTATCTTTTTCTGTTAAATGAATTCATGCAATCATCTGCTTCGGGGAAATAAGCGATTTTTGCGTAAAAGAGCGAAGGATGAATAAAAATTTTGTTGCGAAATGGTTTTTGAGAATCGGGGTTGCTGAAGCCATATCATTTCTGGTATTGTTGGGTATTGCCATGCCACTTAAATATCTGGCAGGTATGCCAAAAGCGGTTTCGGTGGTAGGAATGGCCCATGGCGTTTTATTTATTGCCTACCTGTATTTTGTTCATGAATGCAGACAGGCATTTGGATGGTCTCTTAAAACAGCAGCACTTGGTGTCATTTCTTCGGTCCTGCCCTTTGGCCCATTTATTTTTGACAACTATCTTAAGAAAAACAACCTGATAGTTGTTAACGGAAAGGGATAAAAAAAGCGCCTTCTGAAAAGAAAGCGCTCAATATTCCCCGGGATCCTATTTGGTAGTGTGTTTGGTGTGCAAGTATAAAACTTAAAGACTGGCCGATTTTATTTTTCGGGGAACCTTTAGGGTGAGCTCCTGAGGCTGATTGTTTCTTAATATTTTTAATTTCAGACTGAGTTTTTCCCCTTTAGCGTCATTCATAATATCTCTCAGTACGTCAATATTGATAGTGAGTGTGCCCTCAGCCTCTGTAATAATATCATCTTTTTGCAACCCTGCTTTCGCAGCATTGCTTTCTGCTTCTACCTCTGTCACTTTAACCCCTCTTCCATCTTCATCATCCTGTACATCCATCCCATATTTGGGGGTACTGCTATTAAAAAGAAAGAGATTATTACCATCTGATTCTATACGAGGGAATTCAAATCCGGGTACCCTTCGCATACGGGGAATTGAAAATCCTCTCTGCTCATCGAAATTAAATTCCAAATCTTCTTTATTCCATGTCATATTTCCACTCGTTTCGCCTAAAACTGCTTTGCTATTATTCTTTTGTCCTTTGCGGAGGTATTGTATTTCTACTTCATCGCCTGGTTTTTGAGAGGCTATCGCTTCTGATAAAGCTTCCGGAGAATCAATTTTTTTTGACCCAATACCCGTAATGATATCTCCTTCTTGCAGGCCGGCTTTTTCGGCCCCACTTTCTTTAGAAACACTATTTATTTTGGCACCCTTTTCCCCTTTTTCAGTTACTACGCCAAGGAGAGCCTTTTTCTCTGTAACTATTTTTAAGCCGTTTAATCTCCTTCCGGGGGTTATTACAATATTCCCATCAATAATAATATCATCGTCAATTATAATGCGTTTCTTGCCCTTGTAGTCTTTAGCAGGTTTCCCGTTAATGGTAACAGAATTGCCATCTATTTTAATCACCATTCTTTCTTTGTTACCTCCCTCGTTGCGCTCAATGATAATTTCTTTTTTTTCTACTTTTTTATTTGCCTGAGCAAAAAGGGTGCCTGCGCTGAGCAAAGCGGCAATAAGTGTAAAAGTCATTGATTTTTTCATAAATATTAGTTTGATTTTTTGTAATAACCCTTACCCACCACCTTTCGAAAATTATCCGCTTTAATTGTAGGACAAAAGCAGATAGCTTAAATGATGGTATAAGAAATTTTTCGTAGATCAAAAATAAGGGAAATGTTTTACTACGAAAGGCTTCGGAGTTGTTAATTTTTCTACAATAGACTATCGGGCGTCATAATCCACCACCACCTCTGCGCTTTTGGGGTGGCTTTGACAGGTTAGGATAAACCCTGCTTCAATTTCGTCGGGCTCCAAACCATAGTGTACTTCCATATCTACTTCGCCTTGCAAGAGCTTCGCTTTGCAGGTACAACACATACCCCCTTTGCAAGCAAAGGGTAATTCAATCCCTTCGTGCAATCCGGCATCCAATATGGCATCGCTTTCATAGGCAAGATCAAACTGATGCGATACTCCGTCAAGGATAATGGTCACTTTATTTTTGGTCTGTTCATCGGGCTGCGAAAAACTAATCTCTTTTTTTGCCGATACTTTTTTACCGGAAGTAAACAGTTCGAGATGAATTTTTTGCTCATCTACACCCTTTTGTAGCAGCAGCGCTTTTATTTCGGTGCTCATTTGGTGAGGGCCACATAAAAATATTTCATCCATCCGATCTACCTGTATCAGCTTATCCAAAAGCACCTCACATTTAGCACCGTCAATCCGCCCGAAATTGAGATCAGCATCTGATTTTTCCCGGCTCAGGATGTGGTAAACACTTAGCCGGTCAAGATAATTGCTTTTGAGTGCCTCTATGGCTTCACGGAACATGATGGTGGTGCGGCTTTGGTTGCCATATACCAGTGTAAAATGACTGTTTGGTTCGGTAGCAAGTGCGGTTTTCAGGATGCTCAAAATAGGCGTGATACCACTGCCGGCAGCAAAAGCAAGATAATTTTTGGTTTGAGTGGGATTGAGGGGAGTCGTGAATTTCCCGAGTGGAGGCATTACTTCTAAAAAATCCCCTTCCCGCAAGCTTTCATTGGCCCATGTACTGAAGGCTCCACCGGTTACTTTTTTTATCGCCACCTGCCAGGCATTTTCCAGCGGGCTGCTGCAAAGGCTATAATTCCTTCGTACATCTTCCCCCTCAATCATGTGCTTAATGGTAAGATATTGACCGGATTGATAGGCAAAAGTTTCCGCCAGAGTTTCGGGAACTTCGAAACTTATAGCTACGGCATTTTTAGTCTGACGTTCAATGTGGCTAACCCTTAGTTTATGAAATACGTTTTTCAAGATGAATTTTTTTTAATAAATAATCTCATTATTTGCGAAGCCCTTTCAGCAATATTTTTACCATATCCTCCTCTAGTTGTTCGGCGGAAATATTACGGGGATTGCGCTGCCAGAATTCTATCCCCCTTACGGCGCTTAGAATAGTTAAAACAGCCGCATGAGGATGCACGGCCTGTATTTCGTGTGCCAGAACGGCTTGTTCCACGAGCTTGGAAAAACGCTTTTCGTAAGCTTTACGTTGCTGTAGAAAATTGGCTAGCAAAGGTTCTTTCAGATGCTTCCAATCCCGGTTGGTCACATATACTTCCTCAAAATGGGTAAGCATCATACCTATATGAAAACGAACCAGCTTCTCCACCCTTTCAATGGCTGTACAGGTTGCAGTCTCCACCTCCTCCATATGCGCATTATAATGGGTTGCCATATCAAAACAGATCTGCTCCAACAAAGCATCTTTACCGCTAATGTGGTTGTACAGGCTTGCAGCCTCCATACCGAGTTGCTCGGCAAGGTGCCTCATACTTGTAGCATTATACCCTTTTTCGTGAAACAATCGGGTAGCAACCGAAACAATCTGCACCCGGCGGGAAAGTGTTTTTTCTGAAACTGCTTTGGCCATATAGCAAAACTAACGCTTGTTAGTAAAATATACACAAGCTGTTTTTGGCTTAGTTTTCTTTTCTTTGCCACCCGATGGGAGGTTTGTGCCCTGTTTAAATAAAAAAATCTAATTATGTCACTGATTGTTGTGGGTACTATGGCTTATGATGCCATTGAAACTCCTTTTGGAAAAACCGATAAAATAGTTGGGGGAAGCGCAACGTATGCTGCCTATGCAGCAAGCTTTTTTGTAAGGCCGGTTCAGCAAATAAGTATTGTGGGAAATGATTTCGATCCGGCCATAATGGAGGATATGAACAAACGCGGCGTAATGACCGAAGGGGTGGAAATGGTAACGGACAAACCCTCGTTTTTTTGGAGCGGGAAATATCATTTAGATATGAATACCCGTGATACACTCGTTACCGACCTCAATGTACTGGCAGATTTCAATCCGGTGGTTCCGGAGGCGTATCAGGGAGCCGAATTTCTGATGCTAGGGAACCTGATGCCCAAAATACAAAAAAGCGTTATTGAGCAACTCAAGGTTCGTCCTAAATTGATTGTGCTTGATACTATGAACTTTTGGATGGAAGCAGCACTGGAAGACCTCCACGAAAATCTGAAAATGATTGATGTGCTGATGGTAAACGACAGTGAAGCCCGGCAGTTGTCAGGCGAATACAGCCTTGTGAAAGCCGCCAAAAAAATACTGGCCATGGGTCCCAAATACCTGATTATTAAAAAGGGAGAGCATGGTGCGCTTCTGTTTGATAACCATCAGGTGTTTTTTGCTCCTGCGCTCCCCTTGGAGGAAGTATTTGATCCCACAGGTGCCGGTGATACTTTTGCCGGTGGATTTATAGGCTATATTGCCAATTCCCGTGATATTAGTTTTGAGAACATGAAGTCGGCTATTATTGCAGGTTCCGCCATGGCTTCTTTCTGTGTAGAGAAATTCGGACCTGAAAGATTGCAGGAGCTTACAAGAGAAGAATTGGAACTGCGTATTCAGGAATTCGTGGACCTCGTACAATTTGAAATTGAACTCGATTAATAAAAGGATTTTTTCCTGTTTTTAAAATAGATAATCCCCTGTTCGAAAAGTTTCGAACAGGGGATTATCATTTCCGGGATAAACTCAGATTAAAACTTTCTGGTAACCGTCACCCCTTTTTTGAATGCCTGTTTCTGACCGCGCAGATTGAATATTTCGAAATAGACCACATAGTTTCCGGCAGCTACCCGCTGCTGTTTATCATTCAGGCCATCCCACCGAAAGGATCCTCTCCTTGCAATGGTTGTATTGCGTTGCAACAACTTCACCGGTCTGCCTGCTGCATCAAAAATGGTTACATTAGCAGTATAGCCGGGTTCGCTTACCTCAAATTCAATCAGGGTGAAGTCTTCAAAACCGTCATTATCGGGGCTAAAAAGTCTTGGATTCAGCCGGATATCCCCCGATGGAGGCGCAACATCCGCCCGATACTGACTGTTTTCGTAACCGGGTGTACCAAAACTCGCACTTGCTGCAGCGCTTGTCCAGTTTTCAGCAAAGTTGGTAGGCCGGTTGTAATCAATTCTTTCCAGCGAAATGCCCTGTTCATTGTCTATCAGCCCAAAATGCCATTTGGTATCGTATCTCAATTCGTCAATAATGTTACCTGTATTGCTAATGATAACGGCAGTACCCTTATCATTTGAAAAAGAAGGCATATTTGGTGCCAATACTACAGCAGCCGGATCTTTTACATTGTACTGTTGCGCAACGATTTCGGGGTTTTCGGTAACCGCATAAAACTGTCCTGGAAACAAAAGTCTGTTTTGCGGATTCAAAGGATACAAGGTTCCGAGGTTGCCTGAAGTACTGCTTCGATTGGCAAAAAATAAGGTGCCTGCATCGAGTATTTTATTGCTTCGGTTGTACACCTCAAGGTAGTCTACGCCAAGTGGTGGCGGTTGAAACAAAATTTCATTTACAATCAGGTCAAGCGAATCGGGCGTAACAGCCAGCCCCACATTGGCGGTATTATTAATGCTTATAAGATTGCCACTGCAGTCCCGCACATTGGTTGCTGTAATGTTATAAACAGTGCCTTGCTGCATAGCGGTGGCAAAATTTAAAACGACCTGATTGAAAAGCGGGGGAAGGAGGCTTGCACTAGTTGCAGTACCAATACCATTACTCAATGAGTAGGTGGCTGCTGCAGAAAAACCGCTGTCGAGTGGCTCGTTGAAGGTGAGCGTAACCCGGTTAGGATTAGGGGCAAAAGCGCTGAATAAACGAGGGGCTGTTTGATCTGTATTGGTTGCGGCAACGCTGTTGGCCCGGCCGGGAGTGCCGCCTGAGGCGTTCGTACTCGCCCTCCAGTTAGGGCTACCTGCACAAGGATTTTTTGAGTCGATCATTTCAAGCGTCCAGCCACCTGCGGATTTCACTACATTTTGATACCAGCTTATACTGTAAGAAACGGCATGCATCAACCTTCCACTACCATCCTGCAACCAAATAAGGTCGCCATCATTTGGAAGGGTGGGAAAACTGCTGACAGGAAGCGTATTACCAAAAGGGTTCAATACGGATGTGGCAGAACTTGCTGCCAAAATCACAAGACTGTCTGCACGCAAAACAAAGGGAGGTAATGGACCGCTTAACCCGGAAGAACGTGCCAGCCGATAGCCTTGCAGGTTGATGGGAAAACGGCTGGTATTTTTTAGTTCTATCCATTCTACCTCGGGGAGTCCTACAACAGGTGAAGGATCAGCCATCAGTTCATTGAATACAATATCATAACGCTGAGGGGTATAAAAAGCAAAACTTGCGGTGCCGTTGTTCAGCACATTACCGGTAAGGTCAGCTACGCCATTTACCGTAAGGGTATTATTGGTACCATTGGGGAAATCAGTTGCAAAAGTAAGCCGGATCAAAAGTGGGTTGCCGGCATCCACGGCGGCTGAAAGCGGATTGCCTACATTATTATTAACGGAATAGTTGGCCGCATTGATAGCTGTGTTAGTGGTTAAAGATTCATTGAAAAGTACTTCAACGGTTCTGTTATTGGATGCCGAGACCGAGACAATGGAGGGTGGGGTGATATCGGGTACATAATCTTTTACTTCGAAATCATCGAAGTAATGCCGTTGAACAAAGCTAGCTGTACTTTGCCGTACCCAAATGCCAAATGCGGTGGATGTGGTATAAGTAGCATCGGTAACAGAACCTTCGGGGATGTAACTGCCTGTTGATCCAAGGTCCCTCGAAAGCGTCCATTGGTTGTTGGCTGTTCTTACTACCCGAACCCGCAAAACATTATTACTGCTATTTAAGAGGCCGTCTGCCCCGTCAATAATTTTGGTAGAACCGCCACTTGCATCTTTGCGGTACAAACTCACTTCGTCGGGTGTATCCCCCAATCTTACAAAGTAGCCGGTGGTATTGGTAAGTGTAATATTGCTTTGGGATGCGGTAAGGTAAACATCCACATAATTTGCCCCGCTCGTATTAAAAGCAAGCCTAACATAAAAATCCCACTGAGCGGCGGTTGCTTTTTGGTTGGCTGTGCTCAATGAAAAACTGGTATTGAGCGTGGTATTATTGCTTTGCAACTGACCTTCTGCGTTCACTATCCAGTCATTGTTGTTTCCGGTCCACAAAGGGTTATTGGTAAAGTTGCCATCACTGAAATTGTCGGTAAACTGTCCCCATACACAAAGAGGTGCAGCAAGTAATAAAGTAAAATATAAGGGCAGGTTCCACAGGTTGTTTCTGCGCTTTTGGCCGCCTGAATTTTTTCCCATGCAGGAATAGTTTGTTTGATTCATAAATAAAAATGTGCACTGCAAACGTTTGTACGTTGATTTTCAGGTACTTTTATTAGAGATGCACTACATTTTCCGCGTCTGAAAATAAGATACTTTATATTTTTCCCGTATCATTTTTTTATGAACACTTTCTTATGTCAACAATTAAACCAAAACTAAGTTTTTGGAAGATCATCAATATGAATGTGGGCTTCTTTGGTCTGCAGTATAGTTTTGGTTTGCAACAGGCCAATATGAGCCCGATTTATAGTTATCTCGGTGCTGAAGAAAGCAGCCTTCCGCTGCTATGGCTTGCCGGTCCCATGACCGGTTTAATTGTACAGCCCATTATTGGTGCGATGAGCGATAAAACGATAACCAAATGGGGTCGGAGAACTCCCTATTTTTTATTTGGTGCCATTTTTTGCAGTATTTCGCTCTTGGCTATGCCTTTCAGTAGTACCGTTTGGATGGCGGCGAGTATTCTGTGGATATTAGATGCCGCCAATAATATTACGCAGGAACCTTATCGGGCATTTGTAAGCGATAAACTTCGTAAAGATCAGCATAGTCTTGGGTTTTTAACCCAAAGTGCCTTTACCGGTTTAGGGCAAACCCTTTCTTATCTCACCCCATTCCTGCTCATAAATTTTCTTGCTTTTGGCGAAAACGATAAATCCGGGAGTATACCTACTACTACCTTGATTGCTTTTTTAATTGGTTCGGTTGTAAGTATTGGAAGCATCCTTTGGACCTTATACACCACCAAAGAAATCCCGCTAAGTGAGGAGGAAAAGGAAAAAATCCGTCAGTCGCCGGGAGGTGTGAAAGCAACTTTTGCAGAAATTGGAGCAGCCATCCGGGATATGCCTGTCACCATGAAATGGATGGCCCCCATGATGTTTTGCAGTTGGTATGCCATGTTTATATATTGGCAATATATTGCCAAATGCCTCAGTAAAAGTCTTTATGGTACTACAGATGCTACGAGTCCTTTATTTAGAAAAGCGGAACTGCTTGTAGGACCGCTTGGTGCCACCTATAACGCGATTGCCTTCGTAGCCGCTTTTGCACTTGCTTTGCTTGCCAGAAAAATCAGTCCAAAATATTTGCATAGTTTTTGTCTTGCTATGGCGGGTATTGCGCTTATCAGTATTCCGTATATTGAAAATAAAGCATGGTTGTTTGTGGCCATGGTAGGTATGGGTATTAGTTGGGCAAGTATGATGGGAAATCCGTATATTATGCTCGCAGGTAGTATCCCTCCGGAAAGAACCGGAGTTTATATGGGTATTTTTAACATGTTTATTGTAATCCCCATGTTGATCGAAACTTTTACAATACCGATATATTACAAAAGTTTGCTGGGCAACAATCCTGTAAATGCCATCTTATTGGCTGGTGCTTTATTACTGGCTGGTTCTTTTTTTACACTTTTCATCAAAGAGGTTAAATCCGGCACTTCCGATGTGATGGTATCGGGGGGTGGGCATTAGTAATTTGTCTTTTATTAAAAGAAAAATAGTGCCCTTGATGAATCCTATTAATTATTAAATATGACAGACACGAAAGAAAAAAAACTTCCCATTATTTGCATAGGAGAAGCTTTGATAGATATGATATGCACCGATAAGGGGCAGCCGCTTTCAAAGGGAGTTAATTTTTTGAAGAAAGCGGGCGGTGCGCCGACAAATGTGGCTGCAGCAATAGCGGCTCTTGGTAGTACCGTTCAATTACTGGCGCAGGTTGGGCAAGATCCATTTGGAGATCACCTTGTAAATACCTTGCAGGATTTTGGGGTAGATACTTCGCTGGTAACAAGAGACAAGGAACACTTTACCACACTCGCTTTTGTAAGCCTGATGGAAAGTGGGGAACGTGATTTTTATTTCAATCGCGGAGCCGATGCCATGCTGCATCCTGATGCGGTGAAAAGGCTTTCTCTTCATCCGGGACAATTGATCCATTTTGGATCAGCCACTGCTTTTTTGCCCGGCTTGCTACAGGAGTCTTATTTCGCTCTGCTGGATAGGGCAGTACAGGAAAATTGCTTTATCAGTTTTGATCCCAATTATCGTTCGCTTTTATTTGGGCATCAGCAGAAACTTTTTCGGGAACAGTCTGTAAAGATTATTGAAAAAGCGCATTTCTGCAAAGTGAGCGATGAGGAAGCTATGCTGCTGACACAAACAGAAAGTCTGGAAGCCGCGATTCCTATTTTAAAAAAATGGAGTCATACTGTGTGGAATATTACACTAGGTGGAAAGGGTACGCTTTTGATAAAAAACGGGGAGGAAATAATGGTAGAAAGTATAAAGGTGGAAGTAACAGATACTACCGGAGCCGGTGATGCTTTTGTTGGTGCCATGTTGCATCAATTGTCGCAATGGTCTAAAGTAAAGTTAGGTGCTACGGATAATTCAGGTTGGAAAAATATGGTAGCCAATGCCAACAAAGCTGGTGCCCGCACCTGCATGTACATGGGCGCTATGGAGGCTTTTAAGCATTTGAGCAAAAAGATTTTTGACTAAATAAAAATAAAAAGTGTTTTGTACAGTCAACCATTACATAGAAAAATAAACAGAAGTATAGAACCCCTGCAATTGGATATTGGAGGAAAAGACAATGATTTTTATGCACGGCTTATTGCCAATGCAACGGCTATCCATAGCTTGTATATGGAAATCTATGGAAACCATCCAATGGGATTGGAGTGTTTTGATAAATTGATTACTGGAATAACGACCGCCTATCATGAAAGGGCACTTGCCCTTCGTGAACGAGATCGGATCAAACTGCAGAACGAAGCATGGTTTACGAGCAACAAACTTACCGGGATGAGTTTATATGTGGATCGTTTTGCAGGCGACCTTAAAGGCCTTCGGCAAAAGTTATCCTGGTTTGAAAAACTAGGGGTAAACCTTCTTCACCTGATGCCCTTATTTGAAAGCCCGGTAGAAGCAAGTGATGGTGGGTATGCCGTAAAAAATTTCCGCAAACTCGATAGTAAATATGGTACAATAAAAGATCTTGATACTTTACAAGATCAGATGCTTGACCGCAATATGTACCTGATGCTTGATATTGTACTGAACCATACAAGCGATCAGCATGCCTGGGCCCAAAAGGCAAAAGCGGGTGATCCTTTTTATCAGGATTTTTACTACACTTTTCCTAACAGGGATATTCCGGATGCTTATGAGTCTTCCATGCCAGAAGTTTTTCCCGAAAGTGCACCGGGCAGTTTTACCTGGAACGAGGATATGAAGCGTTGGGTGATGACTGTATTTCACGGGTATCAGTGGGATCTTAATTTTACCAACCCTGAGGTATTGCTGGCGATGCTTGGCAATATATTTTTCTATGCTAATTTGGGAGTGGACGTACTGCGAATTGACGCACCAGCATTTATATGGAAACAGGCGGGTACTACCTGTCAGAATTTGCCACAGGCCCACACTTTATTGCGGCTCATTAGGCAGTGTGTCGAAGTAGGAACCCCTGGAATGGCTTTGTTGGGTGAAGCCATAGTGGCTCCTCAGGATATTTTGCCCTATTTTGGAGAAGGCCTTTACACCGGGCGTGAATGTCATTTTGCTTACAATGCTACCCAAATGGCTTTGCAATGGGATATGCTTGCTACCACCGATACGAGAATCATGCTGAATGCGCAATCCTTGCTATCTCACAAACCAAAGGGGGCAAGCTGGATTACTTACACCCGTTGTCATGATGATATCGGGTTGGGATATTCTGATGAAATGATTCGTGCAGCAGGATTTGACCCCAAAGAACACAGACGTTTTTTAAAGGATTATTTTACCGGTGTTTACAAAGACTCTCCGGCACGTGGGGCACTTTTTGGGGTAAACCTTAAAACACAGGATGCGCGGATCTCTGGGACCCTCGCCAGTCTTTGCGGGCTGGAAAAGGCTCTCGAAACGAAGGATACTTTGCAAATTGAGTACGCTGTCAAAAGGATATTGCTCATGCAGGCACATGCACTGTTCCTTGGCGGGTTACCCATGCTTTTTTATGGCGATGAGCTAGGGTATACCAATGACTACAGCTACCGGAATGATCCTCAAAAAAGTTACGATAACCGATGGATGCACCGTCCCCTGATTGACTGGAAAAAGAATGAAAAAATCAGTAAGAAGGGAACTCCGGAGTATCAGATTTTTAAAGGTACTCAATCCCTGATCAGCATCCGGAAAGGCCTGGAATTATTAACCGACGAATCCAATATTGAATGGATGGATACCCAAAATATTCATGTGGCAGGATTCATTCGCTGGCAACATGGGGCCCGGCTTTTTTGTGTATTTAATTTTAGTGATAAGGAGCAAAGCATCAATTGGAGGGCTTTTGAAAAACGGGGAACCACTACAAATAAAATGTGGGAGCACTTCTCCAAAATCACGATTCAAAGGGAAGAAAAATCTTTTGGTATGGTGCTGCAACCCTTTGAGTTTAGATTTCTGCAGGAGTCAAAAGATTAATGATCTTTATATTTCTCCATCAGCGCCAACAGTACCCCGTTGGTCCATCCAAAACCATCCTGACCTGGGTATTCTCCGCCACCAGCATCTAGTTGGGTGTTGACAACATTGTATTTTTCCATCAACTTCCCGGTGCGTGTGTATACCGCTTTATTCAGGGTTATCCATCTGTTTGCCAGATCTTTTGCAAGTGCAGGTTGGCCACAGCGATCCATGCCCCACACAGCCATCCATTGCAAAGGTGCCCATCCGTTGGGTGCATCCCATTGCTGCCCGGTTGTAAGTGTAGTGGTAAGCAAACCGCCCTCTGCCAATAATGACTTTTGCACAACTGCTGCTGCTTTTTGTGCTTTTTCTTTATAGGCAGAACTATCAAAAAAGCAGAATGGAAATAAACCAGCCGCTGTTATAGTATTCATTTTTTCCTTCCGGATAAAATGGTAGTCGTTGTAAAAATCTAAACTGTCGTTATAAAAATATTTATTGATGGCGTTCTCACGGTCTTTTGCCCATTTGGTAAAATCTGCCGCTACTTCTTTTTCGCCTTGCAGCGTGTACATTTTAGCGAGCAGGGTTTCGGTAAAGTAGAGTAAGCAGTTTAAATCAACAGGTACAATGTCTGTGGTTTCAATAGTGCCAATATTATCTGGTTGTACAAACCATCGGCTGCTAAAATCCCATCCGCTTGCAGCACCTGCACGTAAATGACTGTAGGTGGTTTCAAGGCTTTTACTTTTAAAGGAATCCATAGCTTGCTGCGAAGCAAATCGCATCACCGACATTTTTTGCTCAACTGCCTTATTGGCAACTTCCACATCTTCTCGATAACTTTCCTGTCTTGGTGTGCTTTTTTCATCCCAATATCGGTTGAGGTATTCTCCATCGGGCATTTTTGCAAAACGCTTTTGCATGGTTCCTGCAGGAGTTTCTTTGTCATCTTGCATCCAATAGACGTATTCCCGTTCTACTACATCTAAATAATCGCGGTAAACTTGTTCTTCGCCTTTTAATTCGGCTAACATGGCTACCATCAAACTGAAAAAAGGAGGTTGTGATCTGCTAAGGTAGTAGCTTCGGTTGCCATTAGGAATATGATTGTAAGTACGAATAAGATAAGCAAAGTTTTTTACCATATTTTCTATCATCTCTGTTTCACCGCTTGCCTTTAAACCCAACATGGTAAAATAACTATCCCAATAATAAATTTCGCGGAATCTTCCACCGGGAACAATATAAGGAAAAGGCAAAGCCAGCAGGCTGCTACCGGCAATTACCGAATCTGGTTTACGGGTAAGTACGGGCCATAAATCCTTTATATGTTTTGTAATGTCTTTGTCATTTTGCAGTGATTTTACTTCTGGAGCCTCAGGCAGGTAAAAATGATCGGCTACAAATTTTTTAAGGTCCGGTTGTTGATTTCTGATCGCTTCATATTGCGCTCGTATCTGCGCCGGCGCCTCTTTAGGAATACAGTCTACAAAAGTTTTGCCATCAGGGAAAATCTGTTGCATTTGTACATCGGTAAAAAGGTTTCCGAATAGTGAATCTGGGGTAGCTGGATAATCGGTTTTAAGGGAAATAACCTTTGCTTCTACCGGTGTGGTTTCCTCATTTTTACAACCGGTTAAAATCAAAAAACTACCAGCAAGGATCCAGGTAAAAATATTTTTGTACATATCTAAATGGCTTTAATAAGAATAGCAATCATGATGAAGGATATGAAACAATTACAATCCTTGGGATGATCCCGGAAACACAATGCGATATTGATTCTTTTCTAAGGTCCCAAGATACATTTTTCCCGTCCTTTTTGACTTGCTACCTTATTTTATTTTGAAATAATAGATCATTTGATTCAAGGCACCTGTTATTTGTAAAATGCAAAAAACCAACATCCTGTTTCGGTTTGAGGCAGGGAGCTGGTTTTCATTTGATGAATTGTGCCAGAGATTTTACTTTTTCATTTTGAGTCTGCTCACCACAAGTTCCCCTACCTTTTTTCCATATTCGGTACTTACAATGCAGGAAGGATGGTAATGAATGCCACCATAAAAACGAGCCCAGTTATTTTCATCGGCAGCCTGCCGGAAAGAAATAAAGCTTCTGCTTTTAATACCAAACTCTAGTTCTGTAGTGTCCGTGTAAGCAAAATTGTCACCGAAAACAGCCGTTAATGCTTCTGCCGCTGATGCAGAAGTGGTGCTGTGACCGCAGGTATATTCGGGGAACGGTGGTGTTTGAAGGTAGGGTCTCCATTCCTCATCCACATATTGGTTGATGATGGTTTCCGGCCTGCCGTAATTGCTTCGGTATTTTTCGTCCCAGCATTGTACAAAAGCATCAAATTTGGCAATGGCGGTAATCGTATAGGCATAAACTGTTGTTGGAAGATCTGCTCCTGCTTTTTGGGCAGCGATGCCCACAATCCCCATCCAGTGTCCCGGTGGTGAAAACTTTTTGGTGGTGAACATTACATGCCCGCTCACATTTAATTTTAAGGGATTGTCATCCCAAAAATCTGCAATATGTTTTTGTTCGGCTGTAAGACTGTCCACTACATTTTTCACGGCCATTACTTGTTTATAATATGCCCCATTTTTATTGGTCATATCAAATGCTGCTGGTGGTGGCGGGGTAAATTGGTTAGCGCTGTCCATTACCAGTGGCCTTATGGTGCGCCAGTTGGGTTCAATAGCCTCACCGTACATGGGAGGTGTGGGCACCCACTTGCCGGGCTCCGTGGTTACAGTGTACTTTTGTGATCCTCTTGAAGTGGCATAATAATCGCTTTTACTCCATTCGATAATGGCATTGCCAATAGAGTCCGCCATTGCTAAACTAGCAAGTTCCACGTTTTTAGGAAGCCCTTTTTTTCTGGCAAGTTTCAGTAAGCTGTCCCGATAATCCATCATGCTGCCTTCGGGGAAAGTAACCAATTCTCCTACTTTTATAAAAGCAAGAATAGCGGCTAAATCAGCATTTGCCGTTGTGTCTTTAAATACAGGCATGGTGTTCAAGTTAGTGATTTGCCCTGCAAGGGATTGAAACCTGTCGGGGTATCCGGCGGCAATTACCTCATAGGCTGCAATCGAAGCATAAGTATAATTTCTGCTTGCTACAATGGGGGTGAAATTGTTTCCCATCACCACCGTGTTGAGTTCGTGTACAACTTCGCAAAATAAATCCGGGTCCTGCACGAAAGATATGTACTCATTGTTTTTTTTGCAGCCTATAAAAATTAGTAATGCAAAAAAAATAACTAATCGGTAATTCCTCATAATAAAAAAATTGGCTTGAAAAATACATGTTCAAACTAGCTATGTTGAATATAAAAACTCCTTTAGAAATTCTAATATTCATGATAGCAGGTTGTTTGCGGTAAATATATCTAAAAACATAAGAATCAGCCCACTTCCTATTCTGAAGTTTAAAATCGTTTTCTCTTGCTTATTGCACCGTAAAGGTTTTTTGTTCCGGTCCGGCACCAGTGATGGTGAGCTTTTTCCAACCCGGAGGCAAAATGCCTTTGCGCTGTACAATACCTTCCGGCGTGATATCCAATCCACCAAAACCCATCAGGATTGCCTGCAGAATACCTCCTGCGCCAGTAGCAAAATAGGGGTTGGTACCCCCTTTGGTTTCGGCAATTACCCTGAAAGGCGGCAGCAGGTTGGGTAGATAAGCATCATTGAGCCAAAATCCGGCTTTTTTTGCATCGCCGAGTCGGGCATACAAAAGGGAAAATACGGCCTGTGTCATAGCAGGGGTACCTTCATCGGGAACACGTTGGCTATAATATTCGAGGTCTTTTAATATCCGAGTTTTATCGGTTACCTCGGTAAGCGGGTAAGCAAGCAGGTTCACATCTGCCTGTTTAATGCCTTCCCCATTGTAAGTGGCATGTTCTCGGGTAGTGCCATCTGCAAACTGAAGGATGGGTATATTTTTTGCCACCAGTTCCCAATCGGGGTTGGGCTTTTTATTAAGCAAGATGGCTGCCTTGGTTGCAAGTTGCAGGTTGGCTTTGGCAGCAGCGTTGGTAAATGCATTGTTGTCTACATTTTCCGCCCATTCGTCTGCAGCCACTACATTGTTGATATTATATTTTCCCGGGCCTTCCCTTTCTACCCGGCTTGCCCAAAAGTTGGCTGTTTCCTGTAAAATGGGCCAGCCTTTTTCTTCCAGCCATATTTTGTCCTGTGTTACTGCAAAATAATTCCAGGTAGCAATGGCCACGCAGGCGGTAATATGTTGCTCAAAAGGTCCACTTAGTGCCCATACAGGTGTTTCTTCCACGCCAGTTTCAGCACTTTCCCAAGGGAACATAGCTCCCCGGTAGCCTTTTCCAAAGGCATTACGGCGGGCAGCTTCCAACCGTTGGAAACGATATTCAATCATGCTTTTTGCAATCTGCGGTTGCATTACAAGTAATCCGGGATACATCCACAACTCGGTATCCCAAAATACATGGCCATTGTATCCAAGGCCACTCAATCCCATCGGACTTGGGCTAAGTGCCGACCCTTCCCGGGTGAAACTGTACAAATGGTAAAGCATACTATGAATATCCTGTTGTGCCTGTGCATCACCTTCTATTTGTATGTCACTTTTCCATAATTCCTGCCAGGCTTTCATGTGTTGTTGAAGCAACCTGTCTTTGCCTTCAAGTTTGGCAAAAATGGTCAGTCTTTCCGACTCATTCAGTGGGTCGGCATGGTGCGCACTCGTAATGCTACTGCCGGCAATACAAAAAGTATATGACCGGCCTGCCTGTAATTTTTTAGTAAATTTCATCAGGTGCATGTTATTGTCCCACATTTCGTGGATTACCCTCGGTTCTTCACCATGCTTTTCTTCAAATAAAAAACTGTTGCTGGCACACATTTGCATTTTACCGGTTGGGCTGCGTGCAGTACTCGTTAAAAGGCTGATGACTACATGCGGACGGTCAATTTCATTGTAATAATTTTCTACATCGCGTAAAAGATCGGGAGCCTGCATAACGCTGGCGGCATCTATTGTTATGTCTTTTTGCGGAGTTATGGTCATTTCCATCAGCGTGGTAAAGGGTAACTGACGCAATGCATAATAGGTATATGATATGGTGGCTTTGTCAAGATGCTGAAAACGGCTGGTAAACCCTGCTTGCTGCATATCAAGCTCCTGTGTAAAGTTGCTGATATTACCGGGATCTACAGATTTACCATCAATAGAAAACCGCATGTTGAGCAAATTGAAACCCGGAATAAAATTACTCACCCGACCCCTCCCATATAAGTCATAGGCTCCGGCAAGCACCACCTCTTTTACCCGAAAAGGTTCAGGTGAGCTTACAATCCCAAGCATTCCGTTTGCTACGGTGATGCCGTAATAATTTCCCGGGTCTATTTTCCCGGCACTTATTTTCCAAGGGTCCTGTGCCGCAACAGTACCCAAAATATTAAAAAGGAACCCGGAAAAAAGGATACGGATTACAAGTAAACTCCTTTTAGAAAGGAATGGATCATTCAGCATGGCAATTTTTTTTGATGGGGCGTCTAAAGTAGTTCTAAGCTTCCCAATGCCATGCATTTGACATTATTGATTATACACTGCAAAGGATTGCGATATAAAGTTATGCATTACCTGAACATTGAAAGTAGGGGCTATTCCACGGAATTACGGAAAATTTCGTTGCTTCAGAATATTTCTATCGTTCAGGAAAATTACGATGAGGCCAATAAACCGTTGTTTTTAAGAAAAGATGCCCATAATTTTGAATAAATATGGTGACCAAAAAACAACGTCTTAGGAAAATAGATCCTCAGCAACTAGATGCTTACCTTGGTAAAGGATGGTTCAGGATGGGGCAAACCATGTTTATTACCCACTTTTTACAACTCGAATTGCAGTTTCATTCGGCCATCTGGTTGCGGTACCATCTTGATGAAGAGGCCGAACAGGTGATTCTAAAAAAACTAAAACCCATCGAAAAGAAATTTACAGTTGATTTCCAAAGCTGGCGATATACCATGGAACAGGAATCACTATACGGAGTCTATGTGGCAGGATCGGGGCTTAATATTAAAGATGATTTATGGGGTTTATTGATGGGATGGGAAGAGGAAAATATTTTTGATACGAGGCAGGCAACAATTTATGATGGTATGCGATTGATAGCAGCAGGGTTATCGGATTTTGGCAAGACCACGGCGGCAGGAATTTGTAATTTTTATCATCCCGATTATAAAAAGTACAGTCTTGGTAAGGCATTGATGTATGTAAAAATGAAGGCCTGTTTGGAGTCCGGAATGACTTATTTCTACCCGGGTTATGCTGTTCCGGGCTATGATCGGTTTAATTACAAACTTGATATGTTGCCTGGAAATACCGAATACCTCGACCCCGTTTCTAATACATGGAGGTTTTATGAGCCAGGAAAAGCTCTTCCTGATTTTCTGGAAGAAATGCACAGGGGTTTATTTGTTTTGCAAAAGGAAATGGATCGCTTGAAAATTCAAACCACCCTGCTTTATTACACTTATTTCGATTCCGTATTGGTTGACTCCTTTAGCAAAATGGAACTTAATCAACCCGTTTTTTTGTATCTGGATCTTTTTCCCGCACTGAATATCGGGATGATTGTTTTGTATGATTTATATACGCTTCAATATAAAGTAGCCCTGACCAATACTGTATCATCAGAATCTTTTTATCAGTTAAATCAGCGGAGCGTAAACAGTCAGCTTATTGAAATTTTTAAATCGCTGGGGACTTTTGAAGACCCCAAAATGGTGGCAGACTCTATTCAGCAGCTGATGGGAAATGTATCCGATTTTGAAAACCAGCTTTTTAATTAACGGAGAAAAAGATATTATTTATTTACCAAAAGATAGCCATAGGAATCCGCTACTTTTGAGGAGCATTTGATACGTCCAAAAACGGATATGCACTCCTGCTGTCGTTAGAGAGCGTGCTAAAATTACACACATGAAAAGGATATGGTGGGTTCTGGTTTTTTTTATATTGATTATTGTGGTTGCTTTTTATGGATTGTTTCCAGCCCGGACCATGATCGTAGAATCTCTGAAATCACCGGTAAATGATGGTGCCGTTCTGCGTTTACTAGAACAAAATAAGGATTGGAGCACTTTGCCCGATACATCGAAAGCAGATTGGCAGGTCAAATTGCGGGATATTGAAGTCACCAATTATTTTTTTGAATTCATCCAAAAAAAAGATACCCAATTTGCCCTTTTAAAAGTGATTCCGCTTTCGCAAGATACTTCAGTACTAGTCTGGGAGACCCAATTGCCCGGGGTTTCGCTGAGTCCTGTAGCGATAATAAAAAATAGAAGGAGGGCAAGGGCATTGCAGCAAACCATGCGGTCTTTTCTGAATGCGCTGGAAAAGCAGGCTTTAGATACCCGAAAAGTATATGGCTTTGAACCTTCTATGGGAAGGGTAATCGATACTGCTTTTTTAAGTACTACCCTTGCACTGGATTCGCTTCCTGATAAAGCCGTCATTTATAAGCTGGTAAATAAACTGGAGCAATATGCCAAAAGTCAGCAAGTATTTACCAACAGAGAGCCCATTCTGAATGTACAGGAACAGCCCGGAAATACTCAAATGAAATACTTGCTGATGATTGCGATTCCGATAGACCGGGTGATTCCATCAAAGGGTGACCTTATGATTAAGCGAATGATAACAGGGAATTTACTGGTAGCGGATGTAGAAGGAACCCTCCCGGAGATATTCAAACAGTTTCCTGTCTTTGATGCCTATAAAGAAGATTATGGATATGTTTCCCCGGCTATTCCTTATTTGAAGATTCGGAAGGATCACCGTCTATTACCCGAAAACGAACCGTGGGAAATGCAGTTTTGCTATCCTGTTTTCTAATGGAAATTTTTATCCGTTTTATTGTTTACGGTCAAAAGAAATTAACCGGAGAAAATCATTATTACAAGCCAGCAACAACATGTCTTTTTTTCCTACCCGAATGCATTGAACCTGTCTTATTTCCAGGAGTGATAAACCCGGTTCAGGAGAAACATGTTTCCAGTTTCCGTTACCGTCATTAATCAGTACGGCTGCACCTGCGGCATCATTGCGTCCCATTTGTATATTGTTTTCAAAGAAATTGCCTCCCATGAAAATATCCTCTTTTCCATCACCATTTATGTCAAGCATTACCGCACAACGGTAAGGGGTTAGCTGCAGGGTCCAGGGTAATGCTTTTCTTGTAAAACCTTTTTTACCTTCATTAATCATCCAGGAGGTTTCAAAACAATCTGCCTCTAAGATCTCTTTGTTTTTCAAAATTCCTTTAGGGAAAAGTTCGTCGAGGGTCGCACGGGCAAAATCGGCTGCATACAGGTATTTCTTTTTCAAACCGGGTAATTGCTTTTGAAGCTCGTCTTTATTGGCAAAAGGAATTTCACGACCATCCAAATAAAAGGTAAGTAACTGTTCTGAAATACCATTTTCATCAAAATCGCCAGCATACAATCTTACCGGTTGCGGAATGCTTGCTTTGAGCCGGCTGTTGCTTCCAAGGTTTCCGGCTAATAGATCCGGCAAGCCATCTCCGCTATAATCAACAGGCAAAATAAAATTCCACCATCCTTTTGCTGTATTGATTTCCTCTTTTTCCAGACGCTGCTTTTTGTGTTTGTAAACGCTCAGTTTGTTCCATTCTGCACTTACCAATAAATCTTTTTTTCCATCGGCATCCATATCGTACCATAAAGCATCGGTTACAAAACCTGCCTTACGCAACTCCGGACACCAGGTATCGGTTACATCGGTAAACCGGCCGCTACCATCATTGCTCAACAAACAGGAGGTGGGGATCGTGCCATATTTGTAAGGTACATTTCTTGCTCCCAGAAAAAGATCAGGATTGCCATCTCCATCAAAATCTTCCGTAGCAATACAACTCCAGGTCATATTTAAACCGGTGAAGGCATCCCTTTTTTTATGGAGTATTCCTTCCTTACTCCCCAGGTATAATCTTGGTGAAAGCATGGTATCCTTTCCATAAAATTCATTGCCGCCACTTGCCACCAATAAGTCAGGATAGCCGTCCTTGTTTACATCTGCCCAAATGGCATCTACATCTTCGTAGGCGCTATCCATAGCCAGGTCGGGCTGCAATTTTTGCTCAAAAAGACCGGATGGGTTTTGAATAAAAATAGCGGGTACCTGATTGCGGGCACCGCCTATAAAAAAGTCTTCGAGCCCATCTTGGTTTATATCGGCTACTGCCAGTGCCGGTCCTTCTTTGCTGAGCATATGTGGTAGCAAAGGTTCCCGGTCAAATTCGCTGAAAGCATTTTCCCGGTGCCGGTATACAATCCCGCGTTTCTTACTTTGTTCCTGTATGGGTTGAACACTATTTTCGTAGTCTCTTTGCAATACTTTCCATGGGGTGCGGGGCAATCCTTTTGTATAATTTATTTGCAGCCTGCCGCTATCGGGTAAACCTGTCCGGTTTTGATAAGTATCATCGGGCCATACAAGCCAGATAGAATCAATGGTTCGGTTGCCATACCCAAGCATCAGCGGTCCATTCATCGAGCTTAGGAATCCACGGACATTTTGTTTTTCCTGTGTCAAAATTTCAGATCCTGCAAAAAGAAGCACTTTCGCCCCGATGGCGTGACGGTTTCCTGCCGCGCCTTTCAGGTCGGCAACAAAAACCTTTCTTTCAGGAGAAGGCGCTGATTGGTTTTGATAAACAAGCGGGGGAGCATTAATATTATTTACCACAATATCCATATCACCATCGTTATCGAGATCAGCATAAATAGCCCCATTGCTATATGTGGGAATGTTCCCGGTAATGTTTGCGCTGATATCGGTAAAAGCGGCCTGACCGTTGTTGAGAAAAAAATGGTTGGCCAGTTTTATTTCAGGAAACTGATCGATCATTGCCAGTTCCTTTTGGTGGATAGAATTGTTCCTTATTTTTTGCTGAAATTCCCGATTGGTTACAAAGTTCACATAGTCCATATCGTTCAGCCTTTTGGGGATCCCATTTCCTACAAAAAGGTCTTTCAATCCATCATTATCAAAATCGGTCCACAATGCACTCCAGCTCCAATCGGTGGCATAGATACCTGCGTACAATCCTATTTCTGTAAAATGTCCGTTCCCGTTATTGAGCTGCAGGTTGTTTCTCGAATATTGGTGGTTGTAGCCATAGCGTACTTTCATTTGAAAAATGTCGTAGGCATCCTCCCCAAGTGATCGTTTCAGGATATAAGGATTATTGGGCAGCATGTCAAGACTTACAATATCGGGGTAAGCATCATTGTTGATATCAGCCGCATCCACTCCCATGCTGAATTGGCTTGTATGGGCCATCTGTTCGGTAATGCGGTCACTGAAACTGCCATCTTTTTGGTTGATGTAGAGGTAATCATTTTCATGGAAATCATTGCCGATATACAAATCGGGCCATCCGTCCATATTTACATCTGTTACTACCACACCCAATCCATAACCTATCTGACTGCTGTATATGCCTGATTGCTTTGTGAAATCCACATAACGTCCGTTCTCATTTTTGTAAAAACGATCTCCCGAAAGTTCGCTGTAATCGTTGAGGAACTTTCCTCTTTCAGCAAACATACCGCTATGATGAACCGCATGGTTGAGCAGAAACATATCAAGGTCTCCATCAAGGTCAAAATCGAAAAATACCGCTTGTGTACTAAAGCCAGAAAAAGCAAGGCCGTAAGCAGCAGCACTATCTTGATAATGGGGAATTCCGTTCGCATCAATTCCGGTGCATACGAGCAAAAGGTTGGTGCTGTGAAGGGTTTCGAAATTGCCCACCCGGCATATATAAATATCCTGCAGCCCATCATCATTGATATCCACCACCGAAACGCCTGTGTTCCAGCCACCATCATCTGGCAATCCTGCTGTTGCTCCTGCGTTCTCAAATTTCAGTTCGCCTTTGTTGAGGAATAATGCATTCTTAACCTGATTGCCTGCAAAGAAAAGGTCGGTAAGTCCATCATTGTTAAAATCTGCCGCGGCTACTCCCGCACCGTTATAAAAGTACATGTACTTGAACATGTTGAAAGCTGAATCGGGCGTAAGGTCATTGCTGAAATTAATACCGGTTATTTCATTGTCAAGTGCTTTGAACAGGGGCTTCTCTGTTTCAGAATGCCTGCAACCGACAAAGAAAAATAAGTAGCTCTGCAAAAGGATAAACAAGAAATAAGAGTTACTTTTTTTCATTTCTTTCCTTGGTTTTGCTGGTTTTTTGAAACCATGGCTGGTGCTTTGTCATTGATGGCAATGATCCAATTCGCCTCATCAATGGGCTTAATATAACGGATGGCTCCATCAATGTACAAGCCTGATTTTTTGGGTTCTATCCATTCCAGTTTGCGGTTACCCCCGTTCAGGACAACATGTCCTTTGGATGCATCCTGCCTCGAGAACTGTGGCAAATAGGAGTAATCATTTCCTCCCATCAGCAGATCTGGTTTGCCATCTCCATTAATATCGGAAATGCATATACTGTGAACGGTTGAAAACTGCACCTCCTGTGGCAATTCTTGCATTGTAAAATTACCATCCCCATCGTTCCATGCTATCATAGACGCCCCAACCATAACCTCATTCATTTGAATATTTTTCAAAATATCTTTACTCATTAATTCCTGCAGGCTCTTTTTGGCATAGGCCTCATGCCGCAGGTTTTGTTTTTTAAGTAGTGGCAGTTGGTCTGTTAGTTCCCGCTTTAAAAATACCGGCATATCTTTTTGGTTAATGCTCCTTGTTAGTATTTTGTCAGGAATACCGTTGTTATCAAAATCTCCAATCCAAAGTTTATTCGGATTTTCAGGGGTAGGATGCAGGTAAAAATTTTCTCCCTGATTTCCCAGAATCAGGTCTTTTTTTCCATCCCCATCAAGGTCTTCACATTTTACAGAAAGCCACCACCCTGTTTGCTTACTTAGGTTCGATGATACTTTTTTCAAAATGCTTTTTTCAAAATTCCAAATAGCCGGTGCCATCCAATCTCCCACTACAATCAGCTCTTTTTTCTCATCTCCGAGCACATTTGCCCAAACCGCATCGGTTATCATTCCGGATGCTGAAAAGCCCGGTGCGAGCTGATCCGTTATATTTTTAAACTTTCCGGTACCGTCATTTTCCAAAAAATAATGAACCGGGTTAGCCCCATATTGGCGGGGGACGCATCGGTTGCCCATAAATACGTCAAGATCTCCATCGCTATCCCAATCTTCTGCTGATAAAACAGATGCATTTCCCTGGGTAATTGGAAGGGCTCCGGATAGAAGGGAAAAATTTCCTTTCCCGTCATTTACATAAACCCGGCTTTGTAATTCGGGGTTAAAGGCATCAATAAAATTCCCCCCGGAGCCTACAAACAGATCCTCGAATCCGTCGCCATTTACATCAAGGAATAAGGCACTGACATCTTCAAATTCAGCATGCATGGCAAAGGCCGGTTGTGGGGATAATTGGAAACCATTTGGGGTTGATAGATATAATTGCCCTGCCTGATGCAAAGCGCCTCCTAAGTAAAAATCGTTTTTCCCATCCCCGTTTATATCGGCAACTGCGAGGGCAGGGCCTTCGTCGCTGAGTGATTTGGGTATATTTCTCTCCGAATAGAAATCCAGATAGTCATCTTCAACATGTGCCGGTAAATCAGTAGGTATAAGCTTTAGCAAGGTTTGAAGGCTATTTATTTCCTGTACAAACATTCGTCCGGTATCTGGTTGAGAATAGGCATATAATGAATCAAAAGTTGGTTTTGTAAGGGTGGTTATCCTGCCATTTGGCCAGATGATTTCTACCGAATCAACAGGCCTGCCATTTAAACCAATATTCATGGTATAATCACAGCTACTTTGAAAACCACGGGTTGGAATTAATTCCCGGTTGGTGATGCGCTCTTCCTGAAAGACCCTGATACATGCCCCAATAGCCTTGGTATTTGGAGGCGGGCCCTGAAGTTTAAAACCTATATAATGGCCTTTGCCTTGCTCAATGGATTGGTTTCTGTAAATAAGTGCTGGCTGATTTACATTATTAATTACCAAATCCAAATCTCCGTCTCCATCAAGGTCGCCATAAGCCGCACCATTCGAAAAAGTTTTTTCATCAAAGCCCCATTGCATACCCATATCGTCGAAATGAAGATTACCCTTGTTTCTGAATGCCTTATTGGGTATGGGGCGAGAAGGCATTTTTGAAATCACCTGATCTACATCTTCTTTTGCGCCGGTCATCACCATTTTTTGAATGATATCATTGGCAAAAAAGTCAATGAAATCCTGATCCGTAACATCCTGATAAATGCCGTTGCATACAAACAGGTCGCTCCATCCATCGTTATCTGCATCAAAAATTAACCCTCCCCAACTCCAGTCGCTTCCTGCTACACCTGCATAATGGGCAATTTCACTAAAACCTCCATTTCGGTCGTTGAGTTGCAAAGTATTTTGCATGTATTGGTGATAAAATCCTCTTTTTTCTTTCAGTTGCTGGGTGGTAAAATTTTCAAATGAGGAAGTTGTTTTTAACCGGAAATCGTCTCCCGGCAGCATATCCGTTACAAACAGATCGGGATAGCCGTCGTTGTTTATATCTGCCATATCGGCCCCCATGCTGGCAAGACTCGTATGGCCAATGTATTTCTCAAGTTCTTCAGAATAAGTGCCATTTTTTTGGTTGATATACAGGTAGTCCCTTTCAAAAAAATCGTTCGACACATAAATGTCCGGGTATCTGTCACCATTAATATCGCCAACGGTTACCCCAAGCCCAAAACCTATCAGGCTTCCATAAATACCTGCTTTTTCACTTATATCGGTAAAATGTGCTCCATCATTTCTCAATAATTTATCACCACCACCTTTTAGAAAATCTGCAATAGGCCAGTCTTTTGCACGGAGGTCTCTTTTATTGCTATAGTTCAGGGTATTTACCGGGATAAAACTATTGTTAAGCATGTAACAATCGAGGTCGCCATCCATATCAAAATCAAAAAATGCTGCGTGGGTAGTATAGCCTGCATCCGCCAATCCAAAATCCTGAGCCTTTTCTTCAAAAGTTCCATCACCCTTGTTGATATATAATTGATTATCCTGCGCCATGCCTTTTTGAAAACCCGCATTGCATACATAAATGTCCAGCAAACTGTCTCCGTTCAGGTCAACCATTACCACCCCGGTACTCCATTTATCGGCTGATGCTACACCTGCTTTTTCAGTAATATCTTCAAACTGCCAGTTGCCTTTATTCAGGTATAATTTGTTTGAGCCCATGTTGGCGGTAAAATATACATCCGGCATACCGTCATTATTTACATCGCCAATGGCTACTCCGCCACCATTGTAAAAATTACGATAGCTGAATATGTTGAAATCCTCACTGTTTTGAATGCTATTTGTAAATTGAATGCCGGCATTGGTCTGTTTTAAGAACAAGGGCTCTATTACAGGTTGTGTTTTTGTTTTACAACCAATAAAAAAGGATAGTAATCCAAATGCGGTTAATGCGGTTAAAATAATTTTCTTATCTAAAATCATAAAGGCAAACAATCTGTAAGATATATAAAGGCAATTAAATTTTGCTGCTAAAGGTATTTAAAACCAGCATTTAAATAAAGGAGCCATTCATTGCTGAATGGCTCCTTTATGCTATTTAAAATAAATACAAATAATTAATATCCCGGATTTTGCACGAGGTTGGGATTGGCTGCCAATGAACGGGCAGGGATGGGAAATACCAGTACCTTAGGGTCAGTCTGTGGTTTCTCATTCCAAGGCTGTAAAAACTTTCCAAAGCGGATCAGATCTTGTCTTCTCCAGCTTTCCCAATACAATTCACGGCCACGCTCATCAATCAACTGATCCAATGAAACAGAAGCTAATGCGGGAGCCGCGGCTCTTGTTCTGATCATGTTTGTCAATTGTACAGGAGTTTGTCCGTTTGGATCGTTTCCTCCGCGGAGTATAGCCTCTGCCTTCATCAACATTACATCGGCAAGCCGTAAATACACAAAGTCATTATTTGCATTATCTCCACCTACATAATCAATTGGATATTTTATAACGCGGATACCTGTAACTTCCAGATTGCTTCCGGTTTCTGTAAGTTTCACCTGAGGTGTAAAGGCCAATGGGGCTCCGGTACGATCCTTCAGTGCTACACCATTCTGATCAAACTGCTGACCAACCAGAAATCCAACTTTGATGCCTGAAACATTGGTTTGTCCTGCGAAATCGGCTCCTCTTCTCACATCTCCTGCCGAAAACTTGTTATAAAAATCTGCAATGGTTGTAAAACCGTTCCAACCGGATGGGTTTTGGTTATAGTGCAGGGTACACATCCATCTTGAACGAACGTTACCACTTGAAGATCCACCTATATTCTCTGCAGTCCAGATGTTTTCAGTAGAAAGACTGTTGTTGGCCGGAGCAAAATTATTGTAGTAATTTGGAGTGAGGGAATAAGGTCCGGCTATTATGGTATTTGCCAGCGTAATCACCTGATTCATATCGGCCGCGGCAAAAGCAGGAGTTGCCCTGTTGGCTATTACACCTTTGTTCAGGTAAGCTTTCATCAACAAAGCCCTAGCTCCGTTCTTATTACACCTGTTTGTAGGGCCATTGGTAAGGACAGGAATAATGGCGTTTAATTCTGAAATGATAAAATCTAATGCCTCTGTGCCTTTTCTTACTTTCGGTACTTCAAGTGGATCACCAGTATTTTCCCTGTAAGGTACCTGATCCCAACCATCTACAAGGCTAAACATAGCCATGGCTCTGAGCATTCGGCCTTCGGCTGCTTCCTGAGGAGTTGGATTAAACCTCAATATATCGCTTGTAGCAAATACAATTCGTCCCAGATCGCGATAAGTATCGGCCAAAAAAGCATGGTTTGGATCCCACTGTTGGGAATGCATTACACGCCAAACGCCATTATCGTCCCAGTCTGTAGCGCGGGTGGGTCCTATTACTTCATCGGAAGTATGTTCTTGTGCGGCCCAAACCCTTGATTGATCCTGGTATGGCAAACGCATGGCCTCGTAAGCCCCTTCAAGGATTACAGTGGCATTAATAGCCCCGGAGCTTCCAGAAGTATTCTCAGACAACTGGCTTCCTAGTTGCTCATCTAATTTTGAACAACCCGCCAGCACGGTGGCCGCTATGGTAATTAAAAATATTCTTTTCATTTGTAATTCGTTTTTATAATTAATTATAAAGAAAAATTGATTCCAAAGTTGATGGTCCTTGAGGTTGGATACGGAGTATATTCCATACCAAATGAAGGAATTCCATTTAATGGTTTTGAAACGTTTACTTCGGGATCAAATCCGGTAAAATTGGTTAAAATAAATAAGTTTTGAGCTGTTACATACACTGTAGCATTACGGATAGATTTTCCAATGTCACCAAGCCTGTAGCTAACGGTTGCATTAGCAAGGCGGAAGAAATCACCACTTTCCAAATAACGGGTGGAGGCACTGGTAGGATTCACCGGCCTTTCGCCAAGGCTCTTGGCCGTTTCGTATTCTGATAATCCAATATTGCGCTTACCAAGGTTATTGAACGCTAATACGGCATTGGCAGTATTGTTATAGATATATTGGCCAAAAGAACCATTTCCGGCAATTTCAAGCGACCATTTTTTATAACCCACATTGGTGGTAAAACCCAGCAGCATCGTTGGATTGGGAGACCCTAGGAAGAATTTTTCGTCTCCGCCTTGGTATTGGGAAATACCTGTTGCTTTATCAATGCCGGTAAACTGCCTTAAATAAAAGGTATTGATGGGATAGCCTGATTTAATTAATTGTGCAAAGGCACCGGATAAACCTTGGCCAGTTACCTCACCCGTTGGAATTTCTCCAGCAAAGTCAGTTAGCTCATTTTTAAGGAAAGTAGCATTTATTCCAAAATCCCAACTGAGGTCTTGTTTGTCAATAATTCTGTAATTTAAGGTTACTTCTAACCCTGAATTTGCAATGGTTCCATCAATATTTTCCCATCGGGTGGCACTAATTGGTGCAACCGGGTCAGCCGCATCTCTTGGAAATAGTATATCCTTTGTTTTTCTTTCGAAATAATCAAAGGTACCCGTTAATCTGTTAGCCATCATGGCGAAATCAAGCCCAAAATTGAGGGTGGTGGTGGATTCCCATTTCAAATTTGGGTTGGCGGTATTGCTCTGTTGGATCAATCCAGGGTTGTTTCCAAAGACGGTATATAAGGTTTGTGAGGCACCGGCAGGAAAATCCTGATTTCCGGTAATACCCCAGCTTGCCCTTGCCTTCAGGCTTGTAAACATTCTTAGATCTTCCATAAAGTTTTCTTTGTCAATATTCCATGCACCTGCCAAAGAAGGGAAATATCCATACCGGTTGTTTTCCCCAAATTTACTGGACCCGTCAGCCCTTAATGTGCCTGTAAAAATATATTTATTATCCACATTTACAATGGCTCTGGTAAAAAATGATTGCAACTCGTTGGTAGGATCCTGGAAACTTCCCAGCCTGCGGGAGGAAGGGTCAGATGTGGCCATAAAATAAGTATAGGGCCTATCGGTAGGGATGAAATTTCTGGCGTAACTGTTATTGCCTCCAAAAGTGGTTTTAATGTATTCATGTCCCACAACAGCATTTAAACTGATGCGCTTATTCAAATCTGCATTGTAAGACAGAGTATTGGTGATTTGCTGGGTATTTAATTCATTTTGGCTGATACCAGCTTCTCCTCCTCTGCCTGTATTTGGATTAAAAGCTATATCAGGCACGTTGATAAAAGCCGTTGTGTAATTTTTTCTGGTTCCGGTAGCATAGGTAATACCTATCTGGCTTCTGACTATCAGGTTATTGGTAATTTTATAACTTGGAGCTACGTTGGCCAAAACTGTAGTTACTTTCGCATTGTCAAAATAGGCTTCACTGAATGCTAAAGGATTAACTGCATCAGCACCGTATTCAATGTCCAAATCCCCATTTGCCTTCCGTAGTGGACGTGTAGGATTCCACTGTAGCGCCTGACCAATCATACTTCCCCTGAAACCTGCGTTATTTGAAATCGGTGCAATATCTTCATCTATTTGAGAAGTTAATACACTGAAATCTAAACCTAGTCTGCGATTGTTTAACAATTTAAACGAACTGTTGAAACCAGCAGTGTATTTGGTAAAATTAGTTTTCCGAATAATTCCGTCCTGGTTCATGTATCCAAAAGACAGACGATACTTGGCATTGTCATTGCCAGAGGAGAAACCTACTCCATAATTCTGAACGATACCACTACGGAGTACCTCATCCAACGCATCAACATTTCCACCAAAATTGGCAGTTGGCGTAGCTGCTGTTGAAACATTGGTAGGGAAACCAAATTCACCCAAAGCGGTACGATATTGATCTCCTGAAAGTACTTCCAGTCTTTTTAAAATATTGGCTACTCCAACAGAAGCATTTACATCTACACGGGCATCGCCTGTTTTGCCTTTTTTGGTTGTTATCAATACCACACCATTAGCACCTCTCGATCCGTAAATGGCAGCAGCAGATGCGTCTTTCAATACTTCCATGCTTTCAATATCAGCCGGATTTATAAAGTTTAAAGGATTACCGCCTGGGGTAGAGTTGCCTAATTCTGGTGAAAGTCCTGCATCAGGACGGGTATTGTTATTAGAAAGTTGAACACCATCAACCACAAACAGCGGACCATTTCCGGCCCGGAGAGAAGAAGCACCCCGAATGCGGAAGGTAGTACCTGCACCCGGTGCTCCACTATTGTTTACTACTTGTACGCCGGCTACTTTTCCCTGAATCAACTGATCAGGTGCCGGATTTACCCCTTTGTTAAAATCCTTTTCCTTTACAGAGGCCACAGCTCCGGTAATGTCCCTTTTACGGGCTACTCCATATCCTATTACAACCACCTCGTCGAGATCGTTGGGTGCCGGAATAAGCACAATATTGGTTAAATCACTTCCCTCTACTGCCATTTCCTGTTTGGTAAATCCAACTGCAGTAATCACGAGGGTTTTAGCATCGTTGGAAAGGGTAAGCGAAAAGCTCCCTGATGCATCTGTTGAGGTACCGATGGTTCCTCCCTTTACTGTAATAGATGCCCCTGCTACAGCGGCGCCATTGGGATCAGTTACTTTTCCTGTGACCGTTTTTTGTGCGTAGGCAGTGCTGAACAATAGAAAAATTGCAAGCAGACTCCCCCACACCTTCGGTGTAAGACTTTTTTTCATAAGCATTATGCGTTTCGTTTTTTAAAAAATTGTTAGTTTCGTGTGTCGTGAATATGGTGTGATTGCAGGTTTTCTGTTATTGAGGATGGATATTTTTTTTCATAATGTTTTGGAAAACAAGCAATTGTTAAGCAAATTACAATCTTTATTGGCGCTAATATGGTAACATTGAAGCACAATTCCAATGCAAACGTTTGCGGAAATATTTGCAGTGGAGAATTATTTAGTTTTTCTTTGTATTTTTCGCCTTTCCTCACAAATTTTTTTATGAAATCATCATAATATAGCGTAAAAATTACACGATCGGGTCTTTGTGAATCCCATTTCGATTCATCAAAACCGTTAAGGACAGTATAAAGAAGTCTATAATAACGTATTGATACACCAAAAACGAACAAATGAAAAGTCAGGCTACCCTTAAAAAAATTGCCGAACACCTTAATTTGAGTATTTCTACTGTTAGCAGAGCTTTAAAGGATCACCCTGATGTGGCGGGAGAAACCATTCGTAGGGTGAAAGATCTTGCCAACTTGCTCAATTATGAGCCTAATGCCTTTGCCGTAAACCTGCGGCAAAAGCATAGCAATATTTATGCAATTATCGTTCCTGAGCTTGCTGGTTTTTTTTATAATTCTTTTATTGATGCCGTGGAAGAGGAGGCACAACAGAGAGGTTATAATATAATGGTATTGCAAACAAGGGAGGATCCCGCTATTGAAGAAAATAATTTAAAGCTTTGCCGATACAATCATGTTGCCGGAATTTTTGTAGCCATTACCCGCTATACAAATGATTTCACGCCTTTTCTAAAAACTATGGATACAGAGATTCCTATTGTATTTTTCGACAAAGTCCCGGAAGAATCAGGATTTCCTTCAGTTTCCATAGCCGATGAGGAAATGGGAGCCCTTGCTGCAGAAAAAATTTTAAAAAGTGGCAAATCAAAGGTATTGGCCATTCTAGGAAATCAGGCACTTAGCATTACACACCGAAGAGAAGCAGGATTTAAATCAGTAACAGAAAAAAATACGCATATTTCTCTTTCCTGTGCGTATTGTGAGAATGAAACGCAGGCTTTTGATACCATTATGAAAATGCCTGCTGAAAGCTTAAAGGATTTAGCGGTATTTTGTATGAGCGATGAGTTGCTTTGTGGCGTAATGCAAGGATTTTATGAGCGGAAGGTCTCCATTCCGGGAGATGTTGGGGTTCTTGCCATGAGTAATGGCTTTTTCCCAAGACTTTTTAATCCACCGATAAGCTATGTAGAAACAAGCGGGTATCAACTTGGCAAACTAAGTTTTACCTGTATGGTGGATTTAATAGGAGGTGTGGAATATCTGTCTGAGGTTATGTTGCGGGGAGGATACATTGAAAACTCATCCCTTTAAAGCCTGCTGTTGACACTGACTTAAGAAGTAAATGATTTATAAGGAGTTTGCCTGCCGACGAAAAGCGGTAAAATTTATTTCTACAAAATTTTCTCCGGTATTCATCATCGCATACGGATTTCCCTTTATTTTGCACAAATGATAAAAATAATTACAATTAAATGCAAAAAGGGATTCCTGCCAATGGGGGGTTAACTGCGTTTATTTGTTAAAAGATAAATGAAAGAACAGAAATCCCTCCGCATGGAGGGTTTTTTTATGAAATAAAAGCAAGGATAAAAAAGATATTGTCGGGTCTTACTTATAGGAATTACCGGGAAAAACTAAATAACAAATACAAATATGAAAGTTGCAGTTGTAGGAGCTACAGGGCTAGTGGGCACCAAAATGTTGCAGGTGCTCGAAGAGCGAAATTTTCCGGTTTCGGAATTGATTCCGGTAGCAAGTGAGAAATCCATTGGAAAGGAAGTCTCTTTTAAAGGCAAAAGCTATAAAGTAGTTGGTTTTGAGGAAGCGATTTCCCGGAAACCGCAGGTGGCTTTGTTTTCAGCAGGTGGCGGTACTTCGCTTTCGCTGGCTCCCCTGTTTGCAGATGCTGGCATTACCGTTATCGATAACTCAAGTGCCTGGCGCATGGACCCCGATATAAAACTGGTAGTACCCGAGGTAAACGGTCATGTTTTGACAGTTGCCGATAAAATTATTGCCAATCCCAACTGCTCTACCATACAAATGGTGTTGGTGCTAGAGCCGTTGCACAAAAAATATGGCATTAAAAGGGTAGTGGTAAGTACCTACCAAAGTGTAACCGGTACGGGTATAAAAGCGGTGGAACAATTAATGAACGAGCGGAAAGGCATAAAAGGTGAAATGGCCTACAAATATCCCATCGACCTGAATGTGATTCCGCAGATTGATGTGTTCCTCGAAAATGGCTATACCAAAGAAGAGATGAAAATGGTAAACGAGACTAAAAAAATTCTTGGGGACGAAAGCATTCGGGTAACAGCTACCACCGTGCGTATCCCCGTAATGGGCGGCCATAGCGAAAGCCTCAATATTGAGTTTAAAAAGGACTTTGACCTGGAAGAAGTAAAGGCTTTGCTGGCAGCAGCACCGGGTGTGGTGGTAGAAGACGATCCTGCAAATGCCATTTATCCCATGCCGCTGAATGCACACGATAAGGATGACACTTTTGTTGGCCGGCTGCGACGCGACGAAAGCCAGCCCAACACCCTTAACGGCTGGGTAGTGAGCGATAACCTGCGTAAAGGAGCAGCAACTAATGCCATACAGATAGCAGAATACCTGCTGCAAGCTGGTTTGCTAGCCTAATAAATTAAAGATCATTCCTTCATTTATTTGCTGCTATTCAAGGTTTTTTCTGAAAAGCAGTAAATGGATGAGGGCTCCTTTTATTCCGTATCGATTGCCCGGTTTAGAAAATGGATGAAAGGATGAATGGTCTTAAAGGCCATTAGAATTTCTTTATTAAGGCCTTTGCTTTTCAATATATCATCACTCAAAGGATTTGAAGCAATAAAGCTTTTCAATTTTAAATATTCAATAGCAGGATTTTCGGCATCATATCCTTTGGGAGGTCTTGCCAATACATTGCCCTCACTACGATCAAGGTCACCAAAATATTTTTGAAATGTTTTTTTGCCCATTAAGGACTTGAAATCTTTCCAGTTATAATCAATTTCTTGTCTTACTTTTTTAAGTTCCGGTGCCATAGGCATCCACATGCCTCCTGCTATAAAACTGCCTCCGGGTTCAATATGGCAATAATACCCTGCGTTCGTTGTCTTTTTTCCTCCCTTAGAAATGTACATGGCCATATTGCTTTTATAGGGGGCTTTATTGGCGCTAAACCTTACATCTCTGTTGATGCGGAATGTACAGTCTTTGGCCGTTAGCCCAACAAGATCGGTATCTATAGTTACCATTTCTTGTAAAATGGATTCGGTAAAGCTTTCGAAATCGGCTTTGGCATCGAGGTACACTTTCCGGTTCGCATCCATCCATTCTTTGTTGTTGTGTTTTTTCAACTGCTCCAGAAAGCGGAGGGTATTGTCATGTAGCATAAAGTTCAAAAAAAGACAAGCCCCCGGTGAATTGCATCGGGGGTTTGTATATAAAATTTAGATTAAAAAGTAACATATCCCCAGTTCTCGCCTCTTTTTATGCGGGTGATGGCCATTTCGCTTACTCCATATTTTTCAGCGAGTTGCTTATGGGTTAGTTTTCTCTTGGGATTAGCCAGTGTTTTTTTAATTTGTTTTACCTGTACAAGGGTCAGTTTCAGTCCCTTTTTTATATCGGGAATGGCATCTTCCATGCGCTTCCTGTAAGCTTTTACAGCCGGGCTATTTTTGTTATGTTCCGCCACCATTTCTTTGGTAGCCCATTTCAGGTTTTCGGCCCGGTTGTCCTCTTTTTTATGATTAAGGTGTATAACCTTATCATGTCCGGAAACTGGTTTTCGCAAAAAATAAAGAGCTACCAATCGATGAAAAAGAAAAGCTACATAGGTGCCGTTAACCCGAAGCCTTAATACTTTGTATCCTTCAATCTCTGAACCCTTTAGCAACTCTCCATCTTTTTCAATTTTATTTACATAGCTGGCAACATTTCCCATATTGCTTACCGCATATTTACGTTGCATGGTTTCCCAGTTGTCAAACACACACTGTCGCCATTTTTCACCATCAGTTTTCTTGATCATATGCAATTACGTTAAGAAATTCCTGTTCGGTTAATATTCGAATGGTTGGGATTTTTCTGGCTTTTTCTAATTTACTTCCTGCATCCGTTCCTACCACAAGATAATGAAGTTTGCTGCTAACACCACCAAGAATTTGGCCACCGGCTTTTTCAACCATGGCTTCAGCATCGGATCGTTTAAATTGTGTGAGGGTGCCTGTAAAAAGGAAACTACGCCCCTTCAACTTTCCATCGCTAATTTGTTCGCTTTTCTCTCTTAGCAAATTTAAGCCTAAATTTTCCAAATGTTGCAGCATTTCCAAATTTTGTTCGTTGCTGAAAAACCCGGTAATACTGTTGGCTACCTTAGGGCCTATGTCTTCCATTTCCATCAATTGGTCAATAGTCAGCAGCCTGAGGTCAAGTAAATGCTCAATCCGTTGGGCAAGTGCTTTAGCAGTAGTTTCTCCCACATGCCGTATGCCAAGGCCATAGATCAGGCGGTGCAAAGGCTGTTTTTTGGAAGCTTCAATAGCACTCTGAAGGTTGTCAATTGATTTTTTTCCGAATCCCTCAAGATTTTTCAGCAGGTTGTAATCTATCTGGTAAATGCCCGGTATATCTTTAAGGATGCCTGATTCATAAAACTTTTTTATTTGCTGTTCACCAAAACTTTTGATATCGAGAGCATCCTTGCTTACAAAATGCGCCATCCTTTCTACCACCTGTGCTTTACACTCCACATTGACACAGCGCCATACCGCCTCCTCCTCTTCTTTAAATAAATCGCTTTCGCAAACCGGGCAATGTTTTGGAAATAGAATGGGGCTTTGGGAGCCATCCCGTAATTCGGGAAGTGTTCTTACGATCTGCGGGATGACGTCACCGGCACGCTCAATGGTAACCGTATCGCCAAGCATAAGGTCTTTTTCCCTGATATATTCTTCGTTGTGGATGGAAATACTGCTTACAGTAACGCCTCCGATACTTACCGGGTCGAGTTTAGCTACCGGGGTAACGGCACCGGTTCTGCCTACCTGAAACTCTACCGAATGCAAACGGGTGGTGGCTTGACGGGCTTTAAATTTATAGGCAATCGCCCAGCGTGGGTGGTGCGTAGTCATCCCGAGCCGGTCGTGCAAAGCAAGAAGGTTTACCTTAATTACCATCCCATCAATTTCGTAGGGCAGTTCATCTCGTCCTGTCTCAAAAGAGGTACACCAATCAATTACATCTTTAATGTGTGGAAAGGTTTTTGCCTCTGCTACCGGGCTTCTGAATCCAGCCTCCCAAAGCATTTGGAGCATGCCAAAATGGGTATCAGGTAAAGGCAATATTTCGTCGGCTTTTTGTAGACCCTCCGGAAAAAGTGATACTTCACTTACATGGTATAAAAAAGCTTCGAGTTTTCTTTTTCCTACTTCTGCAGGGTCCTTCATGCGCAAGGTGCCTGCCGCAGCATTTCTTGGATTTGCCAATACCTGCAGGCCTTTTTCCTGAAGTTGAATATTGAAACTGTTGAATGCATTTTTGGTCATTAAAACCTCTCCACGGATTTCAATGGTTTGAATACCCCAGCGGCTAAAAGGTGCATATAAAGGCAGGTTTTTTATTTGCCTGCTGTTCATGGTGATATCGTCTCCTTCTACCCCATCTCCCCGGGTAGCGCTTCTTACCAAACGATCATTTTCATATATAATAGAAATACTGGCGCCGTCAAATTTGGGTTCTACACAGTAGCTTGCCGAGTCTGTTTTACCTAATTCACGAACTTTTCTGTCCCAGTCTGTAAGGTCTGCCGCATCGTAGCTATTTTCAAGACTTAACATTGGCACGAGGTGACTCACAGTGGCAAAACCTTCATTCAGGCTATTTCCTACCCGTTGGGTGGGAGAGTCGGGGGTAATCCAGTCCGGGTGCGCTTCTTCTGCTTTTTTTAAAAGGTTAAACAGAAGGTCAAATTCAGCATCTGTAATCAGGGGCTTGTTACGAACATAATAGGCTTTTTCATGAAAACGCAGGAGCTCCTGCAAATCATAAAGTTTTGCTGAAGTATCGGGTACCTGCTGCTCTTTCACCCATTGTTGGGTTTTCTTCATCCATTCCTGGTTCAAAACGGAATCTACCATAAGCCTTTTCCTTTTTTTAAATTAGGAAGCAAAGTTAACTGGCAGAAATATAATGATGAATCAAATCCTCTAAAAGCTTTTGTTGTATTGGTTTGGTCAGGTAATCGTCCATCCCTGCATTCAGGCAATTTTCCCGTTCTCCGGCCATCGCATTTGCTGTAAGAGCAATAATAGGCACCTTTCTGTTGATTTCGGATTCTACCAGACGGATTTCCCGGGTAGCAGCCAATCCATCTTTGTGGGGCATTTGCATATCCATCAAAACAAGGTCAGGCAGGTATTTAACGTATTTACGAACCGCTTCCACTCCATCTAACGCTTCAATCATATTGCTATTCGGCAATATTTTTGACATCAGGTATTTGATTAGCGCCATATTAATGGTATTGTCTTCGGCAATCAGAATATTGAGCCCCTTACCTCTTTCAACATTTTCATCGGCAAGGTGGTTGAGTCCAAGTTCCTTATTTTTATCCATTACCTGTGGATCTTCCTCAAAAATCCGGGAAAGAATCCGGTGTAATTCTTTCATTTTAATAGGCTTTTCAACCCGGTATTTTACCCCGAGTTCATGGCAGCCTTTTATTACCTCTGGGTCTTCGGAGGATGTGTACATAATAATTGCCTGTTCGTTAGGGTCTGATAAATGCTCCTTACGGATACGTTCAATTACCTGTATCCCATTTAATTCTGGCATGTTGTAGTCTACTATAATAACATTGTAGTCTTTTTTATTTTTTAGTTTTTGAAGTGCTTCCTGTCCGTGTGCTGCTTCTTCGGTTTCTATGCCCCAATGCTCCAGCATATGCCGAAGGATGATACGATTCTTTTCGTTGTCGTCAATAATTAGTACTTTTCTTATAGCCTCTACTGAACGGTAGGTTGTTGCTTCACCTTGTTCAAAACTTCTGTGCAAGGTAAAGCTGAAGGTACTTCCAATATTGGGTATGCTTTCCAGCAGTAATTCGGATTCCATTTGCTCAAGCAGGCGGCTGCTGATAACAAGTCCCAATCCGGTTCCGCCATATCTTTTTGTGGTAGAGGCATCTGCCTGAGAGAAAGCTTTGAATAAACGCCCTCTTTGTTCGTCTGATATGCCAATTCCTGTATCCCGAACCGAGAATCTGAAGAATCCTTTGATATTGTCGGCCTTATCAGGTATAAAATGGATCAGCAATTCTACCTCGCCTTCGCCAGTAAACTTCACCGCATTGCTCAAGAGGTTGACTAGTATTTGGCGGAGCCGTATATGGTCGATAATGGTATACCGGGGTACCGAAGGATCTACATTGAGTAAAAGTTCCACTCCTTTTTTAGAGGCAGCTACTTTTACCATATCCATAGTTTGGCCTGCCAGTTCAATTATATCTGTAAGGGCCTCATCGAGTTCCAGTTTACCAGCTTCAATTTTTGAGAAATCGAGGATATCGTTGATAATGCCCATCAGCGATATAGCTGAGGTTTGTATGTTGTCAACATATTTTCGTTGAATGGGGTCAAGATCCATATTCACCAGCAATTCACCAAACCCAATCACCCCATTGAGCGGGGTTCTGATTTCGTGGCTCATATTGGCCAGGAATTCACTTTTAGCTTTGTTGGCGTTTTCTGCATCCAACTGTGCTTTTTTCAGTTCTCCATCCAGCATATTCTGATGAACGGCTTCTTCCAAAGCATGAGAAAAAGCTATAAGAATAGAGTGTTCTGCATCACTCCAGATACGGTTATGGGTGCAGTCATCAAAACCTATAAATCCCCAGAATTTCTCCCGCACAAAAAGAGGGATAACCAAAATAGATTTTATATTTTGAGGCTCCAGTAATTTATACAGGTCTTCCTCCGGATCTAATGCTTCGGTAATGGCCTGAAAAGGTAAACCCTTGGTCAGGGGAATCATAAAACTACCCACCAAATCGAAAGGTATGTCTTGCAGATCCGGATTGTTTATCTGAGGATCGATTCCCCTTGAATTCCATTCTAATTTCTGACTTGTAAAGCCATTTCCTTCCTCATCATAATGGTTGAGGAACAAATAAGCCCTGTCAACACCTGCACTTTGGCCAAGATTACCCAGCCCATGACTAATATTCTCCAGCAAATCGCCTTTGCCTAAAAGTTTTCTTAAAGATTCAGCCACTGCCTTAAGAATTCTTTCTCTTTTTATAAGTTGAGTTTCTGCTTCTCTTGTTTTGGTGTTGTCATACACAATTCCTACCAATACAATCTCATTGGGCTCCGGATCTTTTTGTACCCTTGCAAAGGCGTTGTAATATTTCGTTTGCCCATCGGACATAAAATACCGAAAACTTACATCTGCTGTTTTAATACCCTTTTCAAGTTTACCGAATTGTTCGGCCAGAAAAAGCTGATCTTTTCTATGCACGCCTTCCAGCCATTTATCCGCTGCAATACTGGGGTTCAAAGGGTCGAGGCCAAAAAGTTTGCAGGCTCGCTCGTCGGCAGTAATCAGGTTTTTTGTATAGTTTATCTCCCAGATGCCAATACCACCTGCATCGGTTGCCAACTCAAAGCGCTCATTTATTTCCTTTAGTTTTCTTTCTTTTTCAACCAGCTTCTGTTCGTTTTCTTTTTGTTTGCTGATGTCCACATGAGTGCCTATCATTCTCACCGGGGCACCTTTTTGATCATATTCTACCACGCGCCCTCTATCAAGTATCCAAACCCAATAGCCACTTTTGTGTTTGAGTCTTACTTCACATTCATAGGCATCAATTTCACCTTTTACACAGCGTTCTACCACTTTCATGGCCTTAACAAAATCATCCGGATGTACTAAATTACGATAGGTATTTGGTGTGATAGGCTTTAGGTCATCGATTTCGTACCCTATAAGATGGGCCCATTCATCATTATAATATATTTCACCACTATCAATCCGCAAATCCCACAGCCCTGTGGTAGTGCTGCTTGTGGCAAGCCTTAATCTTGTTTCGCTTTCAGAAAGTCTCTTTTGGAGAATGATTTCACTTTTTTCACTAATCCGGGAACCAGAATCTGATGTGTTTGTAGTAGGATAACCTATAAAGTAAAGAACATTTTCTGCTTCGTTTTCTAAAGTGATCTCCCAGGCCACCTGACTCCCTGTATCACCGAAAAAGGGGAGTTCGCTATTCAGTTCTATCGGTGTACCAGGCTGCTGAATTGCTTTTTCAAGGGCAGGGTCCAAGGAGGCCGATTGCCCCTTAAAAACCGTTTGATCAAGGGATTGCCCGATAAAATCAGCAGGATTTTTGGCAAATAACTGCGAAACAGCAGGACTCAGATCAATAATAAGACCCTCAATGGACGTATAAATCCAAAGAAATCGTTTGGAACTTTTTAAATAATTATACATCAATAGCATATATAAAAGTCAATCGAGACAATACTACAACTTAATTTGGTTGTTTAATTTTTCAAAAAAAAAATAGAACAATATGTATTTTATACACACTATAAATATAGCTTTGTTTTTCTTTAACGATTGTAATATTATTAAATTGCTTATGGAAGAAGGTTTGCTGATCTCCAAAAAGGGACTTATCCGGGATACGGTTAGGTTGGTTGAGGGTTATCCAAAGGTGGCACTCACGGTAGATTGTATCATTTTTGGGTTTGAAGAAAACAAACTAAAAGTTTTATTAATCCGGAGTGATCTCAAAATTTTTGAAGGAAAATGGTCCTTATTGGGTGATTTTGCAAGGGAAACCGAGACACTTGAGGAAGCTGCGTACCGGGTTTTATTGGAAAGAACCGGGATGACAGATGTTTTTCTGGATCAGGTGAGTACTTTCAGCGATCCATACCGCCATCCGGGAGGCCGGGTTATTACCGCTGCCTATTGTTCTTTGCTAAATATAAAACATCATGAACTCAAAATAACCGAAAACGAATTGCATTGGCATTCGGTTAAGGAAATTGACGAAATGGCTTTTGACCACCTGGAAATTTTACAAACCTGTTTCAAATGGCTTCAAAAACGTATTCAGGAGCACCCACTCGGTTTCAATCTGCTTCCAGAGAAGTTTTCGTTGCGCGAATTACAAAACCTTTACGAAGCCATACTTAATATTGAGCTGGACAGAAGGAACTTCAGGAAAAAGTTCCTTTCCATGGATTTTTTAATAGATACCGGCGAAATGGAGGAAGATGTAAAACACCGTCCGGGCAAGCTGTACCAGTTCAATTTCCAAAAATATGAGAAGAATAAAAGGAAATGGGTCGGGATTGATTTCTAATTGTTTGTTTACTATTTTGGTAAAAAATGACAATAATCATAGGCCTGAAAAAAAAAATAGCTGACTTTGTGTAAAAATTACACATATTTGTAAAATAAACTTGCAAACGATTGTGTAATGGAGCAGTATGCTTCTAAATAATAACTGTATGAAACTTAGCCTGACTTGTTTTTTCTTGTTTTTAATTGGTGCAATTAATGCCCAATTATTGAGTTGGAACCCTGAATTTGCCACGGATAATGGCAATATCGTTATTACCATGGATGCTAATTTCGGTAATAAAGGTCTTTTTGGGAATTTGGCCTCAGATGTTTATATGCACACAGGGGTTATCACCAATCTTAGTGCCAATTCATCTGATTGGAAGTATGTAAAGTTCAATCAGAATTTTACAGTACCCAACCCAAGTTTGCAGGCTACCTCGCTAGGCAATAACCGGTGGCAGTTTACTATTTCTAATATACGAAACTACTATGGCGTTCCCGCCAATGAAACCATTTTAAAGATTTCCCTGCTATTTAGAAATGGTACCGGGACCAAGGTGCAGCGCAACGGAGATGGTAGCGACATGTATATACCGCTCTCCGTGAATGCTTCCGATCTGCAGTTGCGGATAACCAATCCCTTCCGCGAACCCCGGTTTACCCCGGTTACCGCAGGGTTGTGTAAAAGTGTGGGAGAGGCTTTAGCTATTGAAGCTAAGTCGAATCAGACAGCTCAACTAAAAATTACTTATAATGGAGGTGTAATTAATACGGTCAATGGTATATCTGTAACTGCTAATCCTACTATTGCAGCAGCTGGTCTTCAAACTATTATTGCTGAAGCAAGTATTGCCGGCGCTACTCCAACTTTTACATTTAGTGGTAATGGTGCCTGGACTACTCCTGCCAACTGGAATGCAGGTCAAGTGCCACCTGCTACTATACCAGCCGGAACCGAAGTAATAATAAATCCTACTGCCGAAGGATCATGCACGCTGGACGTAACCAGCACAATGATTCGTTTTTCGGTAGGTTCTAAACTTACAGTAGCCGATGGAGCAAATTTTACCATCAATGGTAATTTCAGCTATCCTGCTGAATCAGCCTTCACCGGTGGGCAGCTTATTGTTAGAGATACAGTTCAGTTTTTTGTAGCGGCGCCTACTGCTGTTGCAGACTTGCCCGCAGGTGTTGCCCCTAACGGAGTAACTTATCTGAATGGTGGTACTTCTGCAACGCTTGTTCTGTATGCTCCCAACAAAACCAATGTGGTAGCCGTGGGAGACTTTAACAACTGGACGCCAACGCTTTCTTCTCAAATGAATCGCACAACAGATGGGTTGCGTTATTGGACCACCATCAGCGGCTTAACACCCGGTCAGGAATATGCCTATCAATACATTATTGATTGTAACCTGAAACTTGCAGATTACAACACGGAAAAAATCTTGGATCCATGGAACGATGCGCAAATACCTGCTTCAACCTATCCTAACCTGAAGCCTTATCCTATTGGAAAAACCACCGATATTGTAAGTGTGCTACAGCCAGGAAAGCCACAGTATAACTGGGTTAATAATAGTTTTCAGCGCCCCGATAAGCGGAACCTGATGACTTACGAATTGTTGATCCGGGATTATGCCAATCCAGGAAATTTCCAATCAGTTATCAACAACCTTGGAGAACTTTCTGCAATGGGTATAAACACCCTGAAGCTGATGCCATTTACCGAATTTGAAAACAACAATAGCTGGGGATACAATCCAAGTTTCATGAGGGCTGTAGATAAGGCCTATGGAACGGAAAACAAACTGCGCGAACTGATAGACAGTTGCCACGGCCGGGGCATTGCTGTTGTACTCGATATGGTATTGAACCATCAGTTTGGGCAAAGCCCGATGGTACGGATGTACTATGATGAAGCCAACAACAAACCTGCCACCAATAATCCATGGTTTAACCCGGATGCCCGCCACCCCTTTAATGTAGGGTTTGATATGAACCATGAAGCCCCTGCAACCATAGAATTTGTAGAAAATGTAATGGAGCGCTGGTTGACTGATTTCCGTGTTGATGGTTTCCGATGGGATCTGAGCAAAGGATTTACGCAGGTCGATAATCCAAGCGATGTAAACGCATGGAGTGCTTATGACCAAAGCAGGATAAATATTTGGAATCGGATTTACGGACAAAGTCAGACTATTGCGCCAGGTTGTTATATGATTCTGGAGCATTTGGGTTCCGATGCGGAAGAAGCTGAACTCGCTAAAATTGGGATGCTACTTTGGGCCAAGATGACCAACGAATTCAATCAGTCGTCCATGGGATTCACCACCAACAGCGATTTCGGTAGGGCTTATCATACCGCTCGTTGGTCATCTTTTGGGGGCAATAATGTACCCTTACTGATGGCTTATGCAGAGAGTCATGATGAAGAAAGATTATTCCATCGCAACCGCCGTTTCTCTAATCAATCCGGAAATAGTACGCCTCCATATTTCCATAATCCCGGGGATGTGCTTACCTCTGCAGGCGCCCGCCGAATGCAACAAGTAGCTGCATTTTTATTTACCATTCCGGGGCCTAAAATGTTGTGGCAGTTTGGAGAGTTTGGCTATGATGCCAGCATTAATATGTGTGAAAATTTTACGACTCCTGCTAATGATGGCTGTCGTACCGCAATAAAACCCTTGGTAACTGCTATGCCTTCCAACTTTAATGCTACCGCTGTACCTCCGGGTGGATTTACTTTCTCGAATTATAAAACCAACGGCTTCCGCAGCAGCACCCGCGATGTTTACGCAAGAATGCTGAGGCTGCGTACTCGCAATCCCGCATTCCTGCCAACTTTTGTTACTAATGCTGTAGAGTACAATTTGGGGGGAGCCTTCAAATGGCAGGTTATACAAAGCACTAGTTTGAGGATTGTTGTTATAGGTAACTTTGATGTGTTTCAGCGTAGTGGCACAGTTACTTTCCCCACCACAGGCAACTGGCAGGTATATGCCCATAATGTAGAAGGACAAACTTTCGCTTCTATGAATGGCAACTTAACATCCACCACCATGAATGTAACCTCCAATAGCCAGGGCTTTAATAATATGGCACCGGGTACTTTCATTGTATTCATTGACCGGCCCGCCATGCTTACTTTCAATATAGATGCTTTTGATGCAAGCCTTGCAGCAGGAGATATACAATTGAACTGGACCGTGGATAGCGAAGAAAATATTGCTGGCTACGAGATAGAGCGCTCTACCGACGGATGGAATTTTGAAGTAATTGGCGAGGCTTCGGCAGTAAAAGGCGGACAGACTTCTAAAACAATGATTGCAAGACAATTCAGAGACGGAAACAAAGATATCGTTTATGGTAAAAAGCCCATTTACTATCGGGTAAAAGTGCTGGATGATAATGGGGAATACGTGTATACTGCCACCCAATTGGTTGATCCATCAAAGGGATTAACGCTAAATAATTAGGCTACATAATCTTTTTGTTCAACCATTCACCTAAATATGAAATATTCATTAAATAATATTTAAAAAACAGAATAATTATTGATCGCTTTGCAGCAGTACTTTGTAAATGCCTGTCTTATGAGGAATTGCTTTACCTGAATTGCTGCCATTAAAAACAACCAAATTGATTTAGTTAAAGACAAAACATTTATTATGAAAATGAAACGATTGCTTAAAAGCGTAATGGCTTTTCTGCTGATGGTATCCATGAG